>CALXCH010000079.1 GCA_944386735.1 uncultured Clostridia bacterium | reverse complement strand
TCCCATACTTCTGGTTTTTGTGCTTGATTTTCATGTTCTGCTCCAGCATATACTCTTAATTTCTTTAGCATTTGTCTACCTAAAGAATTGTGAGGTAACATTCCTTTAATAGCTAAAGTCATAGCTTTTTCTGGATTTTTTTCAAGCATTACTCTTGCAGGAACTTCTTTCATTCCTCCAATGTAACCTGAATGATGTCTATAAATTTTTTGGTCTAATTTGTGTCCTGTAAGAACAGCATCTTTACAATTTAAAATAATAACATGATCTCCAACATCAATATTTGGTGTAAATGTTGGTTTATGTTTTCCTCTTAATAATTTTGCAGCTTCTGTAGCAACTCTACCGATTGGTTTGTTTGCTGCATCAATAATATACCATTTGCTTTCTACTTCACCTTTTTTTGCACTATATGTTGTATTATTCATGGTAATTTATACCCTCCTATTTTTATTATATTTATATATGAAGTTTAAATAAGGCCACCGGGGAGAAGCTCATATTTAAATCATATTATCAATATCGCTAAACTATTATATTATGAAAAAGCTAGTTTGTCAATACTTGTAGCGAATTTTTTTAGAAAAACTTGACAAATGATTTTGTTTTGTGTATACTAAGTTCGTTAACCAAAGGATGTAAATATTATTTATTTAAGGAGTAATATGAAAATGAAAAGGAAAAATGTAATAAAAAACATACTAATGATAGCCGCTTTAGGAATAGCAATAATGTTTTTTACGAATGTGATTTTTGCAGCAAATAATGCTAAAGTAAGCGTAGAAACTGCAAATTTAAGAGAAACAGCAGATGAAGATAGCAGAATTTTGGTACAATTATCATTAAATGATGAAGTTGAAGTATTACAAAAATCTGGAAACTGGTATCAAGTAAAAACAAAGAATGGTACTACAGGATATTTAAGAGAAGATTTAGTTAAAGTATCAGGTGAGGTAGAAGAAACACAAAATACTTCAGAAGATACTAATTCAACAGAAAGCAATACAACACAAAGTAATGTAGTAGAGAGTAATACAGCAGAAACTAATACATCAGAAAGTAGTAATACAGTAGAAAGTAATACTGAAACTACAGAAAACCAAGGACAAGAAACAACTGATGTAAGCACAGAGTCAGGAACAAGAATAGTTAAAGAAGACACAAAATTAAAAATAGTACCAGCTATTAATGCAACAGACATTGTTGAAGTTAAACAAAATGATGAAGTTACAATAATAGAATCATTAGGAGATTGGATTTGCATAGAATCAGGAGCAACAAAAGGTTGGATAAGAAGCGACAAATTAATGACTGTAGAAGAAAAAACGAAACAAGATGAAGATGCAAAAGCAGCAGAAGAAGCTGCGAAACAAGAGGAAGAAAATAAACAACAAGAACAAGCTCAAACAACAAAAACTATGTATGTAAATTCAGCAACTGTAAATGTAAGAAAAGAAGCAAGTAAAGATTCTGATGTAATAGAGAAAATAAAATTAAATACAGAAGTAAGTGTTTTATCAGAAGAAAACGGATGGTCAAAAGTAAGTGTTAATGGTAAAGAAGGATATGTAGCATCAAATTTACTTTCAAAATCAAAAACTCAAGAAACAACATCAAGAGGAAGTACAACTACAAGAAGAGAAGCTGAAAAAAATAATAAAGAAGAAACAACAACTACAGCAACATCTGGAAAAGGTTCAACAGTAGTGGAAACAGCTAAAAGTTACATAGGATCTAGATATGTATATGGTGCATCAGGACCAAATAGTTTTGACTGTTCAGGATTTACTTCATATGTATTTAAACTACATGGAGTAAGTTTAAATAGAACAGCAAAAGCACAATATAGTAATGGAACTGCAGTATCAAGAAGTGATTTACAACCTGGAGATTTAGTAATGTTTGGACCATCAGCATCTGGAATAAACCATGTAGGAATTTATATTGGTGGAGGTCAAATAGTTCATGCAGCTAATCCATCAAGAGGTGTAACAATAGATACAATAAATTCAGGATATTATAATAACAACTATGTGGGAGCAAGGAGAGTAATATAGCAAACTAAGAAAGGATGATAAAAATAAAAAGACCAATTTTAGTTGTGGCTATAGGATATATGATAGGGATAATAATGGGGCTATACTTTAATTTTAGTATAGCCTTTTTGTATATATTTATAGCTGCAATATATTTTATAAAAAAGAAATTAATAAAGAAAAGAGTAAAAAAGCTAAATTTATTAAATCCAAAAAGATATTTTAGGTATTTTAAATTATATTTAAATTCAAAAGTTTTAATTGTAATTTGTATTACTTCTATTATTTCAAATACAATAACAATTTTCCAAAATAATAAATATGAAAGCTTATATAAAGATGAAGAAAGTCTATCTGGATTAGCTTTGGTTATAAGTGAAAGTGAAGAAAAGGAATATAATTATATTTATAAAATTAAAATATTAGATATAGGAAAGGAAAATACAAAAAATACATATTTATATTTAAATGTTAATAAGAAAAATAAAACTATTTTAGAATATGGTGATGTAATAAGTTTTAATGGAGAATTTCAAGAAGCAAGTGGAAAAAGAAATTATGGTGGATTTAATTATAAAGATTATTTAAAAAGTATAAAAGTATATGGAACTGTTAAAGTAGATAATGTAAAAGTTTTAGAAAAGAATAAAGGTAACTTTTTTATTAGTTTTACAAATATTGTGTCTAATACAATAAAAGAAAAAATAAATAGTTTTATGAGTCCAAGACAAGCTGGAATGCTTATCGGAATTTTGCTTGGAAGTGATGGAAGCATTGATGAAGATATAAAAGAATCTTTTAAAATAAGTAGTCTTTCACATGTCTTAGCAGTATCAGGTATGCAAGTTACATATATTATAGCTGGAATGTATTTGGCTTTTAAATTTAGTTTAGGGAAAAGAAAAACAAGATTTGTAATAATTATTATTTTAATTATTTATACAGCCCTTACTGGTTTTTCTCCATCTATTGTAAGAGCAAGTATAATGGGAATATTAATTATGGGAGCAGGTTTGCTTTTTAGAAAAAATGATATTTGGACATCTATTTTTCTATCACTTCTTATTATGCTAATTTACAATCCTTTTCTAATTACAAATGTAGGAATGCAACTTTCATATTTAGGGACAATAGGAATTATTTTGTTTAATAAAACTGTTTTCGGAATACTTAAAAATATAAAACCTAAAGATAAAAAATATGAATATAAGATAAATAGAAAAGTAATACTTGCAATATCTAAAATAAAAGAAATATTAGCAGTAACAATATCTGCAAGCATGGCAGTTTTTCCTGTAATGTTATTTCATTTTAATTTGTTTGGAACTTATTTTTTAATAACCAATTTATTAGTAAGCATAGTGCTTGGACCACTTACAATTTTTGGAACATTGGTTGTTGTAATATCTTTTATAAGTTTTACTTTAGCTAAATTTTTATCAGGGACATTAGAATTTTTTATAAATGTACTTATTTCTATTTCAAGTTTTAGTAATTTGCCTCTTTCTAAAATATATATAGTAACTCCTAAAATATTTTTCATTATAATTATTTATGTATTTTTTATAGTATTTAATTATATTTATAAAATCTATCATGATAGAAATCCAAGTATAACAAAAGTAAGATTTAGAAATTTAATAGCTTTATACAAATATAAAATTAAACAATGCAAAGAAGAAAGTAAAAAGATAGTATTAGTTATCCTTTTAATAATTATTTCAATTTTTTCTATATTTTCTTTCATACCAAAAGATTTAAAAATTTATTTTGTAGATGTAGGACAGGGAGATTGCACTTTTATTGTTACTCCTAAAAATAAAACTATTTTAATTGATGGAGGGGGCTCAAACGGAAGTGATTTTGATGTAGGGGAGAGTACGTTACTTCCATATATATTAGATAGAGGTTATAAAAAAATAGATTTTATGTTTATATCACATTTTGATCAAGACCATGTAGGAGGACTATTTACTATTTTAAAAGAGATTAAAGTAAGTAGGGTATGTATTTCGAAACAAGAGGAAAATTCAGAAAATTACCAAGAGTTTTTAAAAATAGTAAAAGAAAAAAATATACCAGTTACAATTGTAAAAATAGGAGACAGGATAAATATAGAAAATAATTTGTTTTTTGATATTTTATGGCCTAGGCAAGAGCAAATTGCAGAAAATAAAATAAATAATAATGCTATTGTTATGAAATTAAATTATAATAGGTTTTCATGCCTTTTTACAGGTGATATAGAGAAAGTTGCAGAAGATGAATTAGTAAAGGCCTATAAAGATAAACAAATATTAGAAAGTGATATTTTAAAAGTTGCTCATCATGGATCTAAAACTTCTACTACAGGAGAAATGATAAAACAAATTAAACCTAAAATTGCTTTAATAGGTGTAGGAAAAAATAACTTGTTTGGGCATCCATCTAATGAAGTTATAGAAAGGTTACATGAGTTAAATTCTAAAGTTTATAGAACAGATTTAAATGGAGAAATAACTATAACTGTAAATAAGAATGGAAAGTATTCTGTAAATTCGATGTATTAAAATATGTAAAATAATGGTATAAATTTCTTAAAATTGTAAACAATAAGTACAAAAGATAAATTTGGAGGAATGAACATGAATAAAATTATTATAACGTTACTTGCGATTGTTGTAGTAATTGCTGCAATGATTACAGCTGTTTTTATTTATATACCAGAAGAAAGCGATAGAAATAAAGTTGAGGTTCAAGATGTAGCAGTTAAGAATAATACTACAAATGAAGTAGAAAATGTAACAGTGAATACAACTAATATGGTTGAAACAAATTCAAATGAAGAAAGAATATCACCAAATGCTTTTATAACTTTTAAACAAACTTATAAAGGATGTGGACATACAACAAGTGAGTTTGTAGAAGTTCCAAAAGAATTTGTTAATTTAACTGAAGAAGAATTAAAAGAGAAATATTCAGATTGGACTGTTGAAAAGTTTACAGATACAGATGTAGTACTTAGCAAAGAAGTAGAAGGAAATTGTAATGAACATTATGTTTTAAGAGATATAGATGGCACAGCTATAGTATTTCATATACTAGAAGATGGAACAGAAGAAGAATATGAAGTAACAGATATTGCAACAGAATACTTAACAGACAATGATAAATTAAATATGGAAAAGGGAATAAAGGTAAATGGAAAACAAAATTTAAATCAATTAATAGAAGATTTTGAGTAAGATTTGCAGTATTTATGAGAATATGATAAAATATTAACAGTTTTATATTGTACCCCAAAAGGTATTGGTAAATACTTGGAGGGGTAACCTCCAAGTAGAGTTATAAGGAGGAAATATGGGATGTTTAATTATTATGATGGAAGCAATATTAGCTATAATTTTTATTCCAATTATTATTGTGCTAATGTTTAGTTTCATCTTTGGTGGAGTGTTGGCAATAATAATATATGTAGGATTAGCCTTATTTATTGCCATATTTGGAAGCTGGTTTTAATAAAGATTCATCTCATAAACAAAATCCCTTTGGTTATCCAGAGGGATTTGTTTACTTCTATTTTATTTTTTACTTTTCTTTCTTTTTAGTTTTTTCTTTCTTATCAACAGTAACTTCTTTCTTTAGGTCTTGTTTATCAATAAATCCTTTTTGGTATAAGTCTTTAATATACATAATAAGTGAGAAGATAGTGGCAATTAAAGCTAAACAGTATAATGTCATGTCAATATTTTCCCATATTCCAGTAAGTTCAAACTGTTTTGTAAGAAGTGAAAATACTATTGCAATATAAAGTAAAACAGTTGAAAGTTTTCCATACCATTTACTGTAAACTACAACATCTTTTCCATAAAGGAAAGAAGCTCCACAAATCATTATAAATTCTTTAGAAAGTACAATGATTAAAATCCAAAGAGGAATAATATTTACTACAACTAAAGAAGTTAAAGTTGCAATTTGTGTTAGTTTATCGGCTAAAGGATCCATTAGCTTACCAAAATTAGATATTAGGTTAAATTTTCTTGCTATACATCCATCAGCTATATCAGTTATAGCAGATATAGTAAAAAATATAAATGCTAAAATATAATTTCCTGTAAAAATATAAATTAATATAAATGGTATCAATAAAAATCGTATAATTGTTAGTGCATTTGGTATATGTTTTAACATAATTTTCTCCTATTCAATAACTTCAAATTTTAATTTATCATTTTCAAAATCTACTTTTACATTTTGACCATCTTGTAGCTTGCCCCTTAAAATCATTTCAGAAAGTTCATCTTCAACATATCTTTGGATAGCTCTTCTTAAAGGCCTTGCTCCAAATTTTATATCAGTTCCTTTTTCTAACAAAAATTCTTTAGCATTAGCTGTAACTTCCATCTTAATGTCTTTATCGTTTAAAGCTTTTTCAGTATCTTTAAGCATTAAGTCAACAATTTGTAATAATTGTTCTTTAGTTAATGGGTCGAAGCTAATTATTTCATCAACTCTGTTTAAAAATTCAGGTCTAAATACTTCTTTTAGTTTATCCATAACCTTATCTTTATTAAGTGTTTGTTTGCCACCAAAACCAATTGAATTTGTATTAGTATTTGAACCAGCATTAGATGTCATTATAATTATTGTATTTGAAAAACTTACTGTATTTCCTTGGCTATCTGTTAATTTTCCATCATCTAATACTTGTAGCAAAATGTTAAATACATCAGGGTGAGCTTTTTCTATTTCGTCTAATAGAATAATAGAGTAAGGTTTTCTTTTTACTTTTTCAGTAAGTTGTCCTGCATCATCATATCCAACATATCCTGGAGGTGCACCAATTAGTTTAGAAGTTGAATGACTTTCCATATATTCAGACATATCAATTCTAATAATAGAATCTTCACTTCCAAACATTTCAT
>CALXCH010000078.1 GCA_944386735.1 uncultured Clostridia bacterium | reverse complement strand
GCAACTTAATTATATATGATTTGAATCACTTATTCAATTTTTATTATTTTTGTTTCACATCAATTGTAACACTACAAGAATTCTATTTTTTATTCCAAATGTAATTGACCAAGTCTTTTATTTATGATATAGTAAACTATAAGCAAATAGATTGTTTATATATAACTTTTAAGGAGGATTTAGTTATGAAATCAACAGGTATTATTAGAAGAATGGATGAACTAGGTAGAGTAGTAATTCCAATTGAAATAAGAAATCAATTTAATATAGCAGAAAAAGATCCAATTGAAATCTATGTAGATGGTTCTTCAATAGTATTAAAAAAATTTGAACCTAATTGCATCTTTTGTGGAAATACAAAAAATTTATTAGAATATCAAGGTAAGTTAATTTGTAAGGATTGTTCTAAGAAAATAGGTAATTTAAAAGAAAATACAACAAAATAAAAAAATAAACCTCAATTATTAGACAAAAATAAGTTTAACAATTGAGGTTTTTTAATTATACTTCTTTTTTATTTATGAATAATTTATATATTTCATTCTTATTTACATTTCTATCTTTTGCAATTTTTTTTATAATCTCTTTTTTCTCTAATCCTTGTTCTTGGTAATATTTATAATGTTCTTCAATAGATAAATTGCAAAGTTCATTTTCTTTTTCTTTATGATTTCCTTCAATAATTAAAACCATCTCTCCTTTTAAATTCTCTGATTTCTCTAATAATTCATTAATAGTACCTCTAATAAATTCTTCATGAATTTTAGTTATTTCTCTTGCTAAAACAACCTTTCTGTCTTTATCTAGAATTTTTTCTAAATCCTCTAAAGTATTTTTTATTTTATGAGGCGCTTCATAAAGAATTACTGTTTTATTCATATCTTTTATTTCTTCTAATTTTTCTTTCCTATTTTTTTTATTTAAAGGTAAAAAACCGTAAAAACAAAATTCTTTTGTACTAATTCCTGAAGTAATTAAAGCATTTACCATAGCACATGCTCCTGGAATTGGAACTATTTTTATATTTTCTTTAATACATTCTTTAACTATTTCTTCTCCTGGATCACTAATCCCTGGTGTCCCCGCATCTGATACTAATGCAATATTCTTTCCTTCTTTTAATTCTTTTATCAAATAATCACATCTAAATTCTTCATTATGACGATGATAACTAATCATCGGTTTTGAGATTTCTAAATGATTTAATAGTTTTAATGTATGTCTTGTATCTTCTGCTGCTATTAAATCCGCTTCTTTTAATACTTTTATTGCTCTCAATGTTATATCATCTAAATTTCCTATTGGAGTTGCAACTAAATACAAAGTTCCTACCTGGTTTTGTTCCATTTACCTTTCCTCCTATTTTTATATTTTATTATAAATCCTTAATATTTCTTCTGTATAATTTTCTTTTTCATCATAAATATATAAATTTTTATCAATCTTTAAAAATGGTTTTGCATTTTTTATTCCTTTTATTAATACTAATTTAGGTGGCTTATTTGTATTTGAATATACAAATCTAAGTTCTTTTGGCTCTATTTTATAACTTCTTAGAAGACTTAAAATATCAACTAATCTTTCTGGTCTATGAACCATATAAAACTCACCTTTATCTTTTAATAAATCTCTTGAAACTTTTATAAAATCTTCTAAACTTGCTGTTATCTCATGTCTTGATATAATTTTTCTTTCATCTTCATTAATTATTCCAGAATCTTTCTTTTTATATGGTGGATTTGTTACAATGGCATCAAATGTTTGATTTTCATATAATTTATTTAAGTTTAAAATATTCTCATTTAATACTTGGAATCTGTCTTCTAAATTATTTAAAATACAACTTCTTTTTGCCATGTTACTTACTTCTTCTTGTATTTCTACTCCCATTATCTTTTTTAGCTCTGTTTTTCCACATAATAAAATGGGAATGATTCCTGTTCCGGTTCCTAAATCTAATACTATACTATTTTTCTTTATATTTTTAGCAAAATCAGATAATAATACACTATCTATTCCAAAACAAAAACCTTTTTCATTTTGAATAATTTTTAGCCCTTTAAATTCTAAATCATCAATTCTTTCACTTTCTTTTAATTCTACTTTCATTTTATTTTCCTTTAAACATTTTAAGATTTTTAACATATTATATTATATAACAAAATGACTTAAAAATCAAAGTGTAGAGGTGTATTATGGAATATAACGAAAATAGAGGTGATAAAAAACCACCTCATAAAAAACAATTTAGCTTTAATAATTATACAAAAAACACAATGAAATCTTTAAGAGAAGTAGAATATTTTTTAAATAACTTTAAGAAATTTACACGTTGTATGCATTTATATAAATTCTTTAAGAAGTAATGTTTTGAATAGTATAAACTTCATTAAATTCTTCATTTTGATTTCCATCTATTAATATTTTTATGCTATTTACTTCATTTAATTGTGTTAACGTATTTACTATAGCATTTATTAAATTCTCTTTTGCTTTTTCATCTGTTTTATCATAATTTAAAAAGTCAGATGAAAAATCTAATGTTAAACAATCGCCTTCTAAAGCTGTACTTAATAACTTTGTATTTTCTGGAATTATCCTTTCTTTATTTTCATCTTTTGGACCTTCTATTAATAAATTCACTATCTTTTCATATGGATTTTCTAATAATTCCTTTATATCAACTAACCTTGCCTCTGGTTCTAATTCTTTTGTTTCTTTGTTTGGAAAATATAAGCTTACAATTGTTTGTCTTAATTGGTCTTCTGATATTTCCTCTTGTGGTGTATATTCTTCCACTATTTGCTCACTTTCTGTCTTATCTTTTCTTAAATAATTAATTAAAAAATATCCACCAATTATCAAAATAATAAACAAAACAGAAAAAATTATAATTATCTTTTTATTTTTCATTTTCCCCTCCTTCTTCTTTTTCATTATTATAATTATCATATTTAATATTATTATTTGTTTGTCCATTTTAGAACCTTAAATTTATCCATTTTTTATAGATGCTGTTTTTTAACCCCGTCCCAAAAAACAACTACAAAAAACAACTACAAAAAGCAGCATTAACTTACAGGATTTTCCATTTGACAAAATAGCTATTTCCGTATAAAATTAAGGTGTTGAATAGAATATTTTTATAGACAGAAAGGAAGATTTTGTCATGAATAATGAATTATTACATGTAGGTCTTGATGTTGGTTCTACAACTGTAAAAATTGTAGTTATGGATAAGGACCTAAATCCTATATATGAAAATTATAGAAGACATTTTTCAGACACTAAAAATACTGTATGTAGTGTTCTTGAAGATTTATTATTAAAATACCCAAATAATACATTTACACTAGCTCTAACAGGTTCTGGTGCTATGTCTGCTGCTAAATTCTTAGGGGTGGACTTTATTCAAGAGGTTGTTTCTTGTAAAAGGGCTGTTGAAAAATATATTCCAAGAACTGATGTTGTTATTGAACTTGGTGGTGAAGATGCTAAAATTATTTATTTTGATCAATCTATTGAGCAACGTATGAATGGTACTTGTGCTGGTGGTACTGGTGCATTCTTAGACCAAATGGCATCTCTTTTACATACTGATACTCAAGGATTAAACGAGCTTGCTAAAAATTACAAAACTATTTATCCTATTGCATCTCGTTGTGGTGTTTTTGCTAAAACTGATATTCAACCTTTAATTAATGATGGTGCCGCAAAAGAAGATATCGCTGCATCTATTTTCCAAGCTGTTGTAAACCAAACTATTAGTGGTTTAGCTTGTGGTAGACCAATCAGAGGCAATGTTGCATTTTTAGGTGGACCTCTTAATTATTTACCAGAATTACGTAAAAGATTTATAGAAACATTACATTTGAAGGATGATGAAATTATAGTACCTCCAGAAGCTCATCTTTTAGTTGCAAAAGGTGCTGCTTTAGATTCTATTAATACTAATCCTATTACACCTGATGAACTTGCTAAAAAAATTGAGAATTTAAAAAATTCTCACGATAATACTTCTAAACCTTTAGATCCTTTATTTAAAAATGAATCTGAATATAAAGCTTTTAAAGAAAGACATGATAAAGATAAGGTTAAAAGGGGAACTTTAGATAATTATGAAGGTGATTGCTACCTTGGAATAGATGCTGGTTCTACTACTACAAAACTAGTATTAATTGATAGAGATGGTAAACTTCTTTATTCTTTATATGGAAGTAATGAGGGAAATCCTTTAAAGAGTGTTATGAATATGTTAAAGAAGCTATATCATGTTTTACCTGAAAAAGCCATTTTAAGATATAGTGGTGTTACAGGTTATGGAGAAAGTTTGATACAAACTGCTTTAAATGTAGATTTAAATGAGATAGAAACTATTGCACATTACACAGCTGCAAAAGAGTTTGAGCCAGATGTTACAAGTATTGTCGACATTGGTGGTCAAGATATGAAATACATAAAAATGAAAAACGGTTCTATTGATAATATTATGCTTAATGAAGCTTGTTCTTCTGGATGTGGTTCTTTCATAGAAACTTTTGCTAAAAGTTTAAATATAGAAATATCTGAATTTGTAAAAGAAGCTATAAAATCCAAAACTCCTGTTGACTTAGGTTCTAGATGTACTGTTTTTATGAACTCTAAGATAAAACAAGCTCAAAAAGAAGGATATTCTGTTGGAGATATTTCTGCAGGATTATCATATTCTGTTATTAAAAATGCTATACAAAAAGTTATGAAAGTAAGAGATGTAGAAACATTAGGAGACCATATTGTTGTACAAGGTGGAACTTTCTACAATGATGCAGTTCTTCGTGCATTTGAATTAATAGTTGGTAAAAATGTTGTAAGGCCAGATATTGCCGGTCTTATGGGTGCTTATGGTATGGCTCTTTTATCTAAAGAACAATATGAAGCAAATCTTGATATGGAACATAGGTCTACTATTTTAAAAGAAGATGAGTTAGATAAATTAGAAATTAAAGTTACACATACTCGTTGTGGTATTTGTGAAAATCATTGTAAATTAACTATTAATAAATTTAGTAATGGCCAAATACATGTATCTGGTAACCGTTGTGAAAGAGGAGCTGGTGCTATTACAAAGAAAAAGGATTTACCAAACTTAGTTCAATATAAATATAAGAGAATTTTTGATTATACTCCATTAGAAGAGGAATATGCTACAAGAGGAACTATTGGTATCCCTAGGGTTTTAAATATGTATGAAGACTATCCTTTCTGGTTTACTTTCCTAACAAGTTTAGGATTTAGAGTTATACTTTCAGAAAAGAGTACTCGTGCAACTTATGAAAAAGGTATGGAGTCAATGCCTTCAGAATCTGTTTGTTACCCTGCAAAACTTTCTCATGGACACGTAGAAAGTCTATTAGAACAAGGTATTAAAACAATATTCTATCCTTGTATTCCATATTCTAGAAAAGAATATGAAAAAGCAGATAACCATTATAACTGTCCTATTGTTATTTCTTATTCAGAGGTTTTAAAGAATAATGTAGAAGATTTAAAGGCTCCTGGTGTTAAGTTTATTAACCCATTCCTTCCTCTTGATAAGAAAAACCTTGTTAAAAAGATATTACAATTAGATGAATTTAAAGAATATAACTTTACAAAAGCAGAATTAGAGGAAGCTGCTGATAAAGCAGAAGCTGAATATCAAAAATGTAAAGCAGATATTAGACAAAAAGGCGCTGAAACTGTTAAATATATTGAGGATAACAATCTTAAAGGAATTGTTCTAGCTGGTAGACCTTACCATATAGACCCTGAGATTAACCACGGTATTGATACTTTAATTACTTCTCTTGGTCTATGTGTTTTAACGGAAGATAGTGTTTCTGATAAAGTAGAAGTAAAAAGACCACTTAGAGTTGTTGACCAATGGGTATTCCATGCAAGACTTTATGCCGCAGCTGATTTTGTTGGAAAACATGACTGCTTAGAATTAGTACAACTAAATTCATTTGGTTGTGGTGTAGATGCTGTTACAACAGATCAAGTAGAAGAGATACTTTCTAGCTATGGTAAAATGTATACTTTAATTAAAATAGATGAAGTAAATAACTTAGGAGCAGTTCGTATTCGTATTCGTTCACTACTTGCTAGTATGAAGAAACGTGAACAAGAAAAAATAGAAGCAAAAGGTGATGGTGAATATGAAATTCATAAAAAGATATTTACTAAGAATATGAGAAAAGATTATACTATTTTATGCCCACAAATGGCACCTATACATTTTGAACTTATAGAAACTGCTGCTAGAGCTTCTGGCTATAATGTAGAACTTCTTAGAGATTGTACACCAAAAACAGTTGATACTGGTTTAAAATATGTAAATAATGATGCTTGTTATCCATCTATCTTAGTTACAGGTCAAATGATTGAAGCTCTTCAATCTGGAAAATATGATGTCAATAAAACAGCTTTAATTATTTCACAAACTGGTGGTGGATGTAGAGCTACTAACTATATTGGATTTATTAGAAAAGCTTTAAAAGATGCAGGTTTTGCAAATGTACCAGTAATCTCTCTAAACTTTGTTGGTATGGAGAAAATGCCAGGATTTAAACTAACAGTTCCTCTTATTGAGAGATTATTTAAAGCTGTAATTTATGCTGACCTTTTACAAAAGATGCTAACTAAGAATAGAGCATATGAAGTAAATAAAGGTGAAACTAAAGCTTTATTTGATACATGGATGGATAAATGCAAGAAATTACTTACAAAATCAACTAATAAAGAATTTAAACAAAGTATTTATGACATTGTAAATGATTTTGAAAAAATTGAGTTAGATACATCAGTAGAAAAGCCTAAAGTTGGCATTGTTGGAGAAGTTTTAATTAAATACCATCCTTTTGGAAATAACCATGTTGCAGATATCTTAGAACAAGAAGGTGCTGAAGTCATTTTACCTGATTTTATGGGATTTGTTAAATTTATGGCAACACATAGAATTACTTTTAATAAATTATTAAATACTAATAAAACATCAGCTAAAATTAGTAAAGTAGCAATTAAATTAATTGATATACTAGAAAAAGATGTTAAGATTGCTTTAGCTAATTCTAAAAAAGGTTATTTACAACCATGTGATATTTGGCATCTAGAAGATAAGGTAAAAGATATTTTATCTATTGGTAATCAAACTGGTGAAGGTTGGTTCTTAACTGCTGAAATGATTGAATACATTGAAAATGGTATTCCAAATATTGTTTGTGTTCAACCATTTGCATGTCTTCCTAACCATGTTGTTGGTAAAGGGGTTATTAAAACTATCCGTAGTAAGTTCCCTGAAGCTAATATCTCACCTATTGATTATGATCCTGGTGCAAGTGAAGCTAACCAAACTAACAGAATTAAACTTCTTATGACTGTTGCTAAAGATAACTTAAAAACTAAACAAAATAGAAAGAAAGCTATTGATAAAGAAAATGAAGAAGAAAATATTTCTTCAAATAAAACAACTACAGTTTCTGAGAATTAATTCAAGAACTAAAAGTAGACAGGTTAAGTACAATACCATACTTACCTGCCTATTTTTTATATATAAATATTATCC
>CALXCH010000077.1 GCA_944386735.1 uncultured Clostridia bacterium | reverse complement strand
AAGTTGTAAAAGCTAAACTAGATTCTAAAGGAAATAAAGAAACAGAATTAGTTAAAAGCAAAAATGGTAAAGAATATTTAAAAGTAGTTAAAGAAGAAACTACAGAACAAAGACAAAAAGATATGCCATCTAGATTAAATGCTAGAAGAAAAATGATGAAAACTTTAAACAAAGTTAAAGATGAAAAAGGTAATAATATAGATTTACCATCAAAATTATTCAACGAAATAGCTCCAAAATATGCTGGTAAAAACGTAGGTGGATATACACGTATAGTTAAAGCTGGACCTAGAAGAGGAGACGGAGCAGAAGTTGCAATATTACAATTAGTATAATAAAAATAAAAAGACTAAGTGAAATTATTTACTTAGTTTTTTTATTTTTATTTAAAATTTGAAAGATTGTTTATTAATAATACGTTTTATTGACTTTTATAGCGGTTTTGTTATAATTATATTATATTAAAAGGGAGGAATAAAAAAGTGAAGGGGAAAATGGCATTGCTGATAAAAAATCATAAAGTACTTACAGCAGAAATTGTAATTATTTTTATAGCTATAATTGTTTTAATAATTTTAGGTATTTTGGGAGTATTTAATTCAAATACTATTGAAACAAATGAACAAGAAAAAACAAATATATTAAACTTATCTGTAACGGCTGATGAAAATTGGACAGAAGATTCTACTCCAGCAATTGTACATATAAAAGGAAATTGCGAGTATACAAAAGAAATTGATTTTTATCACGCAGTAATGCCTGAAAACAGTAAGACAACTGTTAGTGACTTAGTTGAAGTTTTAACAGGTAAATACGAGATTTCTGTAATACCTCCTATTAATAAAGACGGTTCTACTTATAAAACGAATGGAGTAATAACAGTTTATACCGATTTAGAAACAGGAGAAAATGTATTAGTAGATATTATACTTGAATATGTAAAAGCAGAAGATGTGAAAGATGAGGAATTAAAAGAAACTGTTAGCCAAATACAAACGGCAACTGAAAAAGGTGATGAAAGTCTGGATGGAGAAATAGGTAAGAATATCCTTAATAAGATGCAGATAAATATCAATAATAATCCAAACATTACTGATGAAACAAAACAAGAGACTAGCAATATTATAGAGGAATCTAATACACTTTCTAGTTCCGAAACTACAAGTAATGATAATAAGTCTAATGTAGATAATACTTTAAAAGATTTAGAGTCTAGTACATCTGATTCTGGTAATAGTGAAAGTTCTCATGTCCATACTTGGGTAGACCATACAGCAACACGTTGGGTCTCAAATATTGTAACAGTGGTAGATGAGCCTGCACAAACAATACAAGGTGCAAGACTTTATACTAAAAATGCTGATGGTACTTGGATAGCTAATGGTGAAACTTATTGGTTTGAAAATGGTTTTACAATAGATGATTTTAAAAGTATTTTAAAAGATAAAGTAAAAAATGAAGGATATATTGGAAATTATCAGAATGTGACAAAAACAGTTCCAGCTGTTACACATACAGAAGATCAAGGATATAATGAAACTTATGTAGATTATCAATATTGTTCAGTTTGTGGACAAAAAAGATAAAATTTCAAATAAAAAATTTAAATTAAAAGGTACAAAAAAATAGATTTTTCTGTACCTTTATTTTGTTTTTAAATATAGAATAATTAACTAAATAAATCTAAAAAAGAAACTTTTATGACTATAGAAAACTTAATAAGTATTGTGTCAAGAAAATGTGAGATGAATATAATAACCATAGGTGGTAAAAATGGAGTTTATAATGAATGTGATATTTTGGACATTGGCACTTTATGGTTTGTTTGAGATAATAAAAAACATAATATATTTAAGTACATATACAAACTTTAAATCAGATGGAATCTATGTAATAATAGCAGTAAAAAATCAAGAAGATAAAATAGAAGGATTTTTAAGGTCTGCGTTATTTAAGCTATTGTATGGAAAAGATGATTATGTAAAAAATATAATAGTAACAGATTTAAAATCAACTGATAAAACGAAAGAAATAGTAAAAAAATTATCTCAAGAATACGAATGTTTAGAGGTTGTGAATTGGAAAGAATGTAAAGAAATAATGGACAATGTAGATGATAGTTAACTTGCTTGAAAAAAATCTTTGTTTGTGATAGACTAAAAATGTTAATTAAAAAAGAATAGGAGAAATACATGGAGATAACCGGAGAAATAACAACTATCATATATAAAAACGAAGTAAATAGTTATACAGTAGCAGAATTTGAAACTGATGAAGAAATAACAACAGTTGTTGGATTTCTGCCTTTTGTAAATGTAGGAGATACATTAAAATTAGTAGGAAAATTTGTAGAGCATAAAGATTATGGAAGGCAATTTAAAATAGATACTTTTGAAAAAATGATGCCACAAAACCTAGCAGCATTAGAAAAATACTTAGCAAATGGAAAAATAAAAGGAATAGGGGAAGCATTAGCAAAAAGAATAATAAAGAAATTTGGAGAAGATACAATAACTGTATTCCAATCATATCCAGAAAGATTGGCAGAAGTAAAAGGAATATCTAAAGAAAAAGCAAAAGAAATGTCAGAAAGCTTTATAGAAAACTGGGAAGTATGGCAAATAGTTGGGTTTCTAGAAAAGTTTGGAATAGGAGCAGAACATGCTCAAAAAGTATTTGATTTGTACGGAACGAAAGCAATAGAAGAAATGGAACAAGATCCATATATATTAATAGATATAGCAAGAGGAGTAGACTTTAAGCAGATAGACAAGATGGCATTAGACCTAGGGATAAGCTACGATAATGAAAAAAGAGTAACAAGTGGGATTAAGTATGGGTTAATTAGAATTACAAATAATGGACATTCTTGTGTGTTAAAAGATAATTTAATAGAATTTGTAATAAACTTATTAGATGTATCAACTGAAAATGTGGAAGATGGATTAATTGCTTTAAGAACAAAAGGAGAAATTGTTATAGAAAAAAGAGACGATGGATTAGAATATGTATATTCATCTACATTTTATAATACAGAAGAAGAAATTGCTTTTAGAATAAAAAGATTACTAAATTCTAAGAATATGAAAAAAATAACAGGTTTAGATAAAGAATTAAAAAAGGTAGAAAAACTATCTAGTATAGAATTATCAGAAAAACAAAAAGAAGCATTAAAATTAGTAAATGAAAATAATGTGACAATAATAACAGGTGGACCAGGAACTGGAAAAACAACAATCATAAAAAATATAATAGATATTTATGAAGATAGAGGAAAGAAAGTAATCTTAGCTGCGCCAACAGGAAGAGCTGCAAAAAGGATGACAGAGACGACAGGAAAAGAAGCATCTACATTACATAGATTATTAGAAATAGGAAAAATAGATGATGATAGTCTGTATAAAAATACAAGTAAATATGAAGGAGCACCAATAGATGCAGACGTAATAATAGTAGATGAAGTTTCAATGATGGATATGTTCTTAATGAATTATTTATTAAAATGTGTATATCAAGGAACTAAGTTAGTATTAGTAGGGGATATTGACCAACTTCCATCAGTAGGACCAGGAAGTGTATTAAAAGATTTAATAAATTCAGAAGAAATACCAACAATTAAACTAGATAAAATATTTAGACAAGCAGCAAGAAGTAAAATAATAGTAAATGCACATAGAGTAAATGAAGGAGAAAAATTTTTAAGTAAATCTGAAGAAGAAGAGGATATGAATGAAGATTTCTTCTTTATAAAAGAAACGAACCAAGAAAAAATGCTTGCACAGGTTGTATCTTTATGTACAGGAAGATTAGAAAAATACGGAAATTATGATTTCTTCCAAAATATACAAGTACTTACACCTACCAAAAAAGGAATGTTGGGAACTAGAGAATTAAACAAAGTATTACAAGAACATTTAAATCCTAATTTAGGAAATTTAGCAGAAAAAGCAAGTATGGGGGCAATATTTAGACCAGGAGACAGAGTTATGCAAATAAAGAATAATTATGATATTTACTGGGAAAGAGAAGGTACTGGAAAATTAGGAGGAATAGATAATAAGGAAGTTGGAAGCGGAGTATTTAATGGTGAAATAGGGACTATAACAGATGTAGATGAAAAACAAAAACTAGTAGAAATCAAATTTGATGACAATAAGATAGCTTGGTACGAATTTTCAGAACTTGACCAAATAGAACATAGTTATGCAATAACAATACATAAGGCACAGGGAAGCGAGTTTGATGTAGTAATAATGGTAGTACCACCATCATCACCAATGCTTCTTACAAGGAATTTATTATACACAGGAATAACAAGAGCAAAGAAACTATTAATAGTAATTGGAAGTGAAAAAGTAATAGACTTTATGATACAAAATATAGATAGCAAAAAAAGAAATACTGGATTAGAATTCAAGATGAAAGCTCAATAATCAAAAAAAAGGAGGGTAAATTAAACCCTCCCAAAATGTAACTCAAACTTAACTTAAATAATATTAAAAAAAAATAATTCATAATCAATTTTAAATATTTATCTGTAATTATATAAATTTCTCTAATTCACTTTTTCAGATTATTTATATTATAATGTTATAATTTATATTATTATAAACTAAATCGTATTTTTTATATAAATTTTCCAGTTAATTGCTATAAGTATTGATTTATTAACACCTAATTTTTTTTATCCACTTGGAAAAAATCTTCTATAATACTTGATTTTTAAATATTTTGGAGATATTATATATTAGTAGAACTTGAATTTTTCAATGGTTGAACTTTAACATGAGATGTATTTAAATTCTAATATGTCAAATGTAGCATTAATCTTTGTTCCAGTTGAACTTTAACATAAGATGTATTTAAATTAATAATATCTTTGTTTTACAGAAATTGAAACTATAGTTGAACTATAACATGAGATGTATTTAAATTTGCTACACTTTTTTCGACTTCCTGGAATACCACAAAGTTGAACCTTAATAAATGTTATATTTAAATACATGCTATTTAAAAGAAACTATTTTTTGTATTGAGTTGAACTTTAATATAAAATGTTATATAAAATGTAAAGTTTATAAATTTTAGTTTTGAAAATTATGATCTTATGATTTTTATTTCGTATTTATTAAAAATTTTATCTTAAAACTCAGAAAGGAAAACAAAATGAAAATTGAAAAATTAATAGACTTTGTTTATCCACCAACGTGCGGAATTTGTGGAAAACTAAACAATGATTTTTTATGTAAAAAGTGTGAAAAAGTCCTAGAAACAGAAGCAATATATGGTGTAGATAAAGTTTTGGAAAAATATTTTAATGAACATTTATATATTTTTGTGTATCAGGGAATATTAAGAAGAATAATTTTAAAATATAAGTTTCAAGAAGAAGCATATTTATACAAAACATTTGTGAATTTTTTGTTAAAAAATGAAAACTTCTTTGAAAAAATAAAAAAATATGATACAATAGTGCCAGTTCCGATTAGTAAGAAAAGACTAAAGAAACGTGGATATAACCAAAGTGAGTTAATTGCAAAAGAAATAGCTTATAATTCAGATTTAAAGCTAGAAACAGCTTGTCTTCTTAAAGTTAAAAACATAATAGAACAAAGTAAATTAAATAAAGAGGAGAGAATGAAAAATATACAAGGAGTATATAAACTCACGAATATGGAAAAATTATATAAGAAGGAAATTTTATTAGTAGATGATATCTATACAACAGGAAGTACTGTAAATGAGTGTGCTAAAGTATTAAGGGAAGCAAATCCAAGAAAAATAGGTGTATTTACTTTAGCAAAAGATTAATAGATATAATAAAATAACTATTAGAAAAAAATATAATACAAAAAATATGAATTAAAAAATAATTTTAAATTGTTATATTACAAAGGAGGAGCATATAAATGGAAGATTTAATTGAAAGCATCTTAGATTATATAAGATCTGATTATACAGATTACGCAGTTATGATAAATGGAGAATGGGGATCTGGTAAGACTCATTTTTGGAACAATAAAATAAGAAAAAAGATAGAGTCAATGCAGTTAAATGGAAAAAGATATACAACTATTTATATGTCTTTATATGGTATATCAAACTTAGAAGAAATAAGTAAAAAGATATTTATAGAAACAACACAATTAATGGATAAAAACTTAAGAAAATTTATGCAAGCAAATGGACAAGATACAATACCGGAATATGCAAAAACAGGTATTGACATGGCAAATTTCTTTGGAGTAACACAAAATGGAGATAAAGTAGATTATGCTGAATTTTTCTCAACAGATGATAAGGTATTATGTTTTGATGACTTAGAAAGAGCAAATGTAGATGTTATTGATATTTTGGGATATATTAATAACTTTGTTGAACATGACCATATAAAAACAATAATAATATGCAATGAAAAGGAATTATCAGCAAAATTAAAAAGTTCTAATTTAGAGATGAAAACATTTATTGCAACTTATCTTTTAGATAAGCAAGATGAATTAAATAAATTGGATAAACCATTAGTAGAAAAAATCCAAGATAAAATAGAGCATGTATTTGATAAAGCAAATGATTATGAAAGAATAAAAGAAAAATTAATAGGAGAGACATTTGAATATGCTCCAAAATTTGATTATATAATAAATGGAATATTAATGCGTTATGAAAATAATCCGGATTTGATACGTTTTTTAAGAGAAAATACAGGATTAATAATATCAACATTTAATAAATCAGGAACGAGAAACTTGAGAATATTAAAACATGCATTAAATGATTTTAAGAAAATATATGAAATGGTAAATAAATCATATCCAAATACAAACCATAGAGTTATGCAAACAATGCTAATATTTACAATAGCTATATCTTTTGAAATAAAAGCAGGAAAAGTAACAAAAGATAAATTTGTAAATATTAAAGATAATGAAGAATATAAGTCAATCTTAGTATCATCAAGAATACTTATGGATAATAGACAGTTCTATATTAAAGAATTTGATAATAACTATTATTATAACTTTAAATCAGAATATCGTTTCTTTAAATTTATAGAATATTATGTACGTACACGTATATTTGATATGAAACTATTTAAAGAGAATATGGAAACAATACGAAATACTGTAGATACAGAAAACCTACCAGCATATAAGAGATTACTTACAGAAGAATATTGGAAAATATCAGATGACCAATTTGCTGGTGTTATAAGTGAAATAATGGATGATGTAAAAGAAGGAAAACTAACTTTAATTGATACTGTAAAAATATTTGCTTATTTTAGTTACTTTTCAAGAAAAGGTTTAATAGACTATGATTTAAAAACATTAAAAAGTGTATTCTTTAATGGAATGAATATAGCTTCATTAAATTCAAAATATTGTGCTAATGTAGATGAAGAATTAGGAAAGATTGCAATAGAAGAAGTTGCAGAAGATATGGAAGATATTTTAAAACATTTCAATATGTTAAATAATCAATTACAGGATAAGATGTTTAAAGAAAAAGCAGAAGAAATAATGAAATGTATTCCAATGAGAATGGAACAATTTTATGAAAAATTTGATAAAGAATGTATG
>CALXCH010000076.1 GCA_944386735.1 uncultured Clostridia bacterium | reverse complement strand
ACTTAATTATATATGATTTGAATCACTTATTCAATTTTTATTATTTTTGTTTCACATCAATTGTAACACTACATTTTTGGAATTTTTTTCATTTTCTTGTAAAAAGAAAATCCTCTTAATTAAAAGCGGTAAAGTTTTTTCTTTTTATGTTTAGACAATTATAATTAATCACTCATCATCACTATTCTTTGAATTTTCACTTAGGCATTGTCCAAATGTCATAATCTGATATGCAACAAAATAGTCAACATTGAACAATTGAGTATCAACTCAAGTAGCAAAAAGAATTATCATTATAGTAGCTATCATTATAATAATTATTACTCCCGAAATACCTCCAGCTAGCAACACTTCGTCTCCTACTGCTCCTGCTACAATAAGTAGACGGACAATAGCAATTATTATAATGACTCGCACCCCTAAGTTGATATACAAGAACACTTCTCCTTGCTCTGTCAAACCAAGACTTATATGCAAGTCTGAATAATATTATTATAACTTTTTATCTTTTAGTCAAAATTTATAAATTTATTACTTATTTAATTTCTAATATTTTAAAAAAAGAGACAATTAATGGTATGTCCAAAAACTGTCCCATATTATTTTATCCTTTTATTATTTTATCTATTGATTGTTCTCTCATTTCTTTTAGTACTTTACAACTTTCATCTAATTTCTTTTGTTCTTCTTCATCTAAGTCTAGGTCTAATAATTCTCTTACACCATTACTGTTTATAACAGCAGGTACTCCAATGTAGATATCATCTTGTCCATATTGTCCATCTTTTAAATAAGTAGATACTGTTAGGATAGAGTTTTCATTATTTAATACTGCCTTTACTAATCTATTTAATGCCATTCCTATTCCATAATATGTTGCTTTCTTCTTTTCAATAATTTCATATGCTGCATCAACAACATCTTTATGGATTTTCTCTAAATCTTCCATTGGATGATGATTATCTTTCATAACATCTGCTATTCTTTTACATCCAACATATGCATGTTTCCATGGAACAAATGATGAATCCCCATGTTCTCCCATAATATATGCATGGATATTTTTACTAGATATTTTTAAATAATCAGCCATTATATAACGAAGTCTTGCTGTATCTAATACTGTTCCTGATCCAATTACTTTATTTTTTGGTAAACCAGATACTTCTGCTACAACATATGTCATTAAATCTACAGGGTTACTTGCAACTATAATTATTCCATTAAATCCACTTGCCATTATACTCTCTGTTACTTGTTTCATTATTTTTGCATTTACCTCTGCAAGCTCTAATCTTGTTTGGCCTGGTTTTTGAGCAACACCTGCAGTTATTACTACTACTTGTGCATCTTTACATTCATCATAATCTGCTGCTCTTATTACCATTTTTTGTGGTGCATATGGTAATCCATGTGCTAAGTCCATTTCTTCTCCTTTTGTTTTATCTTTATCAATGTCTATTAATATTAATTCATTTACTCCTCCTTGGTTTAACATTGAATAAGCCATGCTCATTCCTACCATTCCAGTTCCTACTAATACTACTTTTCCTTTTTTCATATTAAAATCAACTCCTTTTTAATTTTCATTTTTGTCTTTACTTTTACCACTGATGTATTATATCACCATTTTTGCAAATTTAAAAGGATTTTTTTGAAATATTTTACTTTTTTTACAAACTGTGATATACTTTTTCCAGAAAATAATCAAAGTAAGGAGTGCAATTATATGAGTTCTAATTCAAATAAAGCTACTACTTTGGCTGAAAATAAAGTTTTAATCTTATACATATTAAATCTTATTAATAATGATATAAAGCAAGATGATTTGTTTAAATTAATTAGTTCTATTAATGATATAAACTACTTCTTTTTTAAACAAATTCTAACAGATTTAATTGATTCCAAATTAGTAGGTGTTTATACTAAAGATGAAGAACAAGTAATAAAAATTACAGATGAAGGGAAAAATGCATATATTCTTACAAAAGATGTACTACCAGGATTATTAAAATTAAAAGCAGATAGTATTTTTAAAAAAGAATTTTCTTCTATAGAAGATGAATCTTCTATTATTGCTGAATTTATTCCAAAAAATGAAAATGATTATACTGTTAAATGTAAAATTGTTGAAAATAACGAAACTATTTTTGAGGTAAAAACATTTGTTGGTTCTAGAGAAAGAGCTAAAAAAATTGTAGATAACTGGAATAAAAATGCAAATTCTATTTATCCAGAAATGTTAAATTTATTATTAAAAGACAAAAATAAAACCACGTAAAATACGTGGTTTTAATAATTCTTAAAATACTGTTTTTTGATTCCATCCTAAAAACAGTTTAATTTTTACTGCATAACATCTCTAATTGCTTCACCAATTATTTTATTCACATCTGCAATTAGAATATTAAATTTAGTTTCTGCATCAAAAAATCTTTTTGCTTCTTCATCTTCTATTAATTCTGCATATTCTTTTTGCATTTCTTTATATTTTTCTTCATTATTCTTTCCTGTTTGCATCATTTCTAATTGAACTTCATATCTTAATTTTTTAAATTTAGCCATTCTTTCTTTTAAAGAATGATTTAAATTTAATGCTTCTTTTGCCATTTTATAATTTGCATATTCTTCTGACTCTTTTATTTCTCCTGCTAATCTATTTGCTGTATCATAAACGTTCATTTTTTGCATCCTTTCTCTAATATTTATTTGTAAATGCTGTTTTTTGACCCCGTCCCAAGAAACAGCACTAAGTATTATTTACTGTATTTCCTGTTCCTTCCTCTGCTGCTCCTTCTATTCCAACATCACTATTTGTTGGGCAAATATGTACAAATGTGTTTCCATCATTTACATTTATAACATTTCCATCTAAATCTGTATAAACTGTTTTTTCATCTCTTGCTTCTTTTGTACATTTAATAGGTATTGCTTTTCCATTTGTAATATAGTATCCATCAAATGTTCCTATATTTTTTAGTCCTTGTCTACCTTTATTTTCAGTATCTGATAATGTGTAATTATCACAGAATGTTATTATTATATTTTTTACTGTAATAGGAGTTTCTGTATTCCAATCTATTTGTTCTTTTCCTCTTGCATATCTCTCATATACTTTATTTTCTTCATCATAGTAATATTTAACTGTTTGAAGGTCTGAATGTGGTATTGTAACAGTTAAAGCATCTTCGCCACCTTCTAAATTGACTTCATCTGTTACATAGTTTAATACACTTGTTTCATCAGAGGTTGTTCTATATTTTTTGCTTTGTGCTGATTTCAACAAGTTTTCTGTGCTAGTAACAGCATTATGAGGAGCTGCTTTATCCTTTACTCTCCAGAATGTTGTTCCATCTTCTGAAATTCCATTAATTTCGTCTATACTATATTTTTTAATATCACTTTGTGCTTGTGGACTTTGTCCAAAATGTACATATATAGCATCATTTTCCATTGCATAATCTATAAAATAATGTCTCGCACTTCTTACTGGTCCTATTTTATCTAAGTCTACTCCTTTAAACAATGCCATTAATCTTGTTTCTCCACCTTCTACAATTATTTCATATACCATATATGCTTTTTGAAGTCCTGCTTGTGGCCAAGCATCTTCATGGTTGTCTATCATAACTGCAAATGGTCTATCATTTCCTTTAAATATTTGAACTGTTTTTTCTTCTTCAACTTCTGCTGTTAATACATTCTCCTCATTTGTTACTGGTTCTGCTTCCTTATCTTTAGTTATTTTATAAGCTAGCACCGCTCCTGCTGCAATAACTACCACAACTAAAATAGCAATTAGTATCTTTACTCCACCTTTTTCCATGGTTCCTCCTTATTTTCTTAAGATTTTTAAATCATTTAATATTTTTTCTTCTTTTGGTCTCATTTTCTTTTTGTCTTCTTCCTTTATATGATCATATCCCATTAAGTGATAAAAGCCATGAACTAGCATATAGCTTAGTTCTCTTTCAAAACTATGTCCATATTCTTTTGCTTGTTCTTTTACTCTTTCTATTGAAATAACCAAGTCTCCTAATACATCCTCATGTTCAAAATCATTATTCTTTATTTTTTCTTCTAACTCGTCCTTTTCAAACATAGGAAAAGAAAGAACATCGGTTGCTCTATCTATATTCCTATATTCTTTATTTATTTTTCTTATATTTTCAGGAGTTGTTAAAGTTACTGTAATATATAATTTAGAATCTAGTAAATTTTCTTCTTCAAAACATTTAGTAAGTACTTTTTTTATTACTTCATCATATTCCTTGTTTTCTTCTACATCCTTATATACTATTTCAAAAAACATTTTATGCTACTTCCCTTTTTTTTACTTTAATATAATTTCCTTCTGATTTACAAGAATTTTTAAGTTCTTTCATTGCTCCATAATCTACTAATTTTCTTTTATAGTATTTTAATATCTTACTATAATCTATTTTAGTATTTTCAATTTTTTTCATATCATTTTTTATAAATAATATTTCTTTTTGTTTTACATATTCTACAAAATCTGTATCTTTTAATTTTGATATTTCTTTATATTTATTCCAAAATGCTTTATATTCTTCTCTTTGCTTTGGTGTTTCCCAATATACTTTTGTTGATAATAATTTTACATTATAATCTTCTATTAAATTTATTAACATTCCATATACTTTTTCTCTTTTTGCTGCAATTTTTGTATCTTGTACTAATGTTCTTGCATCTTTTAATAATTTTTCATAGCATTGTTCTGCAACAATTAATGGTAAACTATGTGTAAATAACTTTCTACTTATTCCAAGTAAAATCATATTTTTTTCTATATTATCTCTAGTATCTAATTTTCCTACTGTGTAAGATTCATATTTTTCATAATCATTTTCTATATCTTTTAAGCGTTCATCATAGTTAGTTTCTAATTTTAATGATAATATATTTTGTATATAATCTTCTAGTGTGTGGAATATTTTTGTATAAATCCATTCTTTTGCAGAATCATATTTATTTGTTGTATCTGCTACTTTTATTGAATAATTTTTAAGTATTGATTTATATAATGAATCCATTTTAGATATATAAAATTTATTATATCTTGCAATTAATTTTTCTTTTCCTGATTCTTTTATTCCCTCATAATCTAATTCTAATAAATATTTTTGTTTTCTATATTTATATTCTATATATTCATTTTCTTTTAAACTTGTAACTTCATAATATCTTGCCATTGCTTCTTCTTCATATTCTGATGCTGACCCATTTTTTACTTTTTTATAAATAGAATCCATAACATATTTATCTAATGAATCTAAATAAGCTTCATAAGCTGAATCATACTTTTTTTCTAATTCATTATTATCATAATTGTCCTCTTGAGTATAATTTTCAAATGCTTTCATGAGACTATTTCTTTTTATGGAAATTAACATTCCATTAATTCCTATTTTTGTTGGTATTAATATTCTTGTTAATGTACTTGTTATTTTGCTAAAAAAGTTTTTATCTGTTCCTACTATTCTTAAGCTTCTTTCTTCCATATCTTATCATCCCTTCAAAACACTATTTTTTCATTTGTACCTATGTTTTCTAGAACTTCATATGTAACATAAACTTGAACCCCATCTTCCTCTTCATAGGTATTAATGTTCTTATTTACAATATTATCTTTATTTTCAATTTCTTTTTCCAATTCGTCTTCTAACTCTTTAATCCCTATGTTTTTTGCTTCCTCAATTGTGTATGTTTTTTGTATTTTTTCTTGCTCTTTATATGTAGTTTTTACTATCGAAATTGGTAAATAAAAGTCTGAAAATAATCTAATTTTGCTTTCTGTTTCTATTGTATCATAAATTTTAAATTTTGAATACTTTTTTGGAAAATTTATTTGAAAATTGCCAAATTTTATTCTGTACTTATTTTCTTCATTGCCTGTATCTTGTGTCTCCGTAAGAGTATATGGAATTTTTTTACTTTTTGTATACCATACTTTTGCTTCAATTTCTCCTTTTGCATGTACATATCTTATCCCTGTAAATTTTCCCTCCATCCAACCATTTATTAAAACATCTCCTTCCTTAATAGTATCTCCTACTTTTACGTTAGCTGTTCCTTCTTGTACATTTATTTTTGTTATTATTCCTGTTTTGTTTGATACTATATTACAATATTCATTTTCATCTATTATTTCTGGTTTTTTATCCGCTTTAACCAATTTTACAATTGCATTTGTTCCTTTTAGCTCTATTCCCATCCATGCAACATCTTCTCTTTCTAACCTTATTTTATTTATTATCTCTTTTGTATCAATTTTTGATTTTAATACACCTGTCTTTAAACCTGCATTTTCTAAATCATTTCTTATATTTAGTATTTCTTGATTATCTTCTACAGAAATATCCACATTCCATACAAACATTGAGGATAAACCTATAATTAATACTACTAACAATAGTAGTATCAAAAATATTTTTCTTTTTTTATATTTATGTAACAAAAAGGGTAAACCTTTTTTATTTTTTATTCTTAATTTACAACCTGTTTTTTTAGCTATTTTACAAACTTCTCTAAATTCATTTATTCTTACATTTAACATTAATGATATATTACTATTTCTTTTTAGATTCCAAATTGTTATTTTTTTATTTTTACAAATATTTATAAATCTTTCTATATAATATCCTTCTACTGATATTTTTAAAAAGCCAAGCAAATAGCTAAATATTATTTTTATAAACATAAGCTTTCTCCTAAATTTAATCTATTGTCCTTTCAAATTCTATGCTTTCGATTTTTCCCTTTACTCTTAAGTCATCATTTGTCATATTTTCTAAATTTAAATTATAACCATTTATATTTATTATCCCAATATATGTATTTATTCTTACAAAAAATTCTTCATATTCTAATATTCCTTTAAAGTTTTCTATTATTAATTCATCAAAACCTGTAATAGATATTTTAGCTTCATTTGAATATACTTCTTTAGGAAGCTCTAAAAATTTATCTACTTTATTAGATTTTCTTTTCTTTTTCATGATATCCCTTCTTACTTTTTAAACTCATCTAAAGATTTAAAAACATACCCCATATTTTTTGTTTCTTTTATAATACTATCTAATATATTTGTATTTGTTTTTGAATTTCCATGAAGAAGCATTATTTCTCCATTATGAAGATTATCTAATATTTTTTTCTTTGCTTTTTCCTCATCTGGTTGTTTCTTTTCATCCCAATCTTCATATGCGAAAGACCACATTACTGTTTTATACCCAAGTGTATTTGTATACTTTATACTTTTTTCACTAAACTCACCTTTTGGTGGTCTTATATATTTCATTTCATATCCAAATTTTTCATAAATTGCTGTATGTAAATCCATTACTTCTTTTCTTATTTCTTCTTCACTTAAACTTGGCATTGATTTATGATTTACTGTATGATTTCCTACAATATGTCCTTCATCTATCATTTGTTTTACTAAATCTTCTTGCGTATTTAGGTAATGCGCTGTTATAAAAAATGTAGCTTTTACATCATTTTCTTTTAGAACTTCTAATATTTTAGGTGTGTAGCCTGCTTCATATCCTTCATCAAATGTTAAATATATTACTTTATCTTCATTACTTCCTAAACATATTCCATTATTTTCTTCTAGTATTTTTCTATTTTCTTTTCCTACATCTGGCTGTTCATGATTGTTGTTTCTTTTTATTCCCCATTCTATTTTTTTAGTACTTACAACTTCACTACTTGTTTCTACTATTTTATTTTCTTTCATTAAAATACTACTTAATATACAGATTGCCACTATTAAAATAATTATAAATATAAGCTTAATATTTCTACCTTTCATATCTTCCTTGTATGATATATTTAATAACTTAAATAACCATACACTCCTTTCTTTAAATTTTTACTAACATTTAATATAA
>CALXCH010000075.1 GCA_944386735.1 uncultured Clostridia bacterium | reverse complement strand
TAATTTTATACCTGTTCTTTCAGCTATTTCTTTCGGGGACATATTACTTTTGAATAATGATTTAATAATTCCTTCTTCCCCTAATTTCTTGCCTTCTTTTCTCCCACGCTTTTCTCCACGTCTTTCTCCGATTTTTTTACCTTGTTCGGTAGCATAATTAATTTCACTAACTCTGTCCATTTCCCATTTGTCTCTTAAATCTTGTAGTCTTCTTGTTTCTGCATCTCCTTTTAAATATTCTACTTCTTCTTTTGCTTTTCTAAAAATTTTCTTTTTCTCAGTTAACATTTTCATATACCTCCTATCATTGTTAAAGAAAGCTATCCATTGATTTACAGTATCATTAATATCAATATCAGTTGCTTTCAGAAATTTTGGTAATTCAATAAAATACCATTCTATTTCTTTAATTACCTCATGTTCTCTATGTTTATCTAACACTATAGCTGTTTTTGATATATATTCTTTGTGCTCTTTATACAAAATATAATCTAACATATTTATCATAATGACTTTTTTAATCTTTTTATAATCAGTTCCGTCTTCTGACATCTCTTGATATTATTTTTGAACTATAATATGTTGTTCTTTCTTCTATATTCTTGTTATCTTTTTGCTACATTTCTATATTAACGATTGTGTCATCATTAATTTCAATTAGAATATCCATGCTTCCGCCTTTTTCTTGTTCTGATAGTTTTTCTACTGAGACTTCTGGCATTACTCTAAATTTATATATTTTTATATTTAATAGAGCACTTAAAAAATTTATAAGAAATTTTTCGTTTCCTTTTCTACTAGAAAAAGCTTTAAATATTACGTCTCTTTTTATTATAGATGACAAACTATTCCTCCTTCCAAAATTATATCAAGTATAACGATTAATTGCAATACTTATTGATAAATTTTTATATATTTATTCTAGAATTAATAAAAATAAGACCTATAAATTATTACTAAAAAATAATAAGATAGCCCCTATATTTACTTATTAATTTTTATAATTTTTCTTTTTGGAAATTTTTTCGACTTAAAATCCTATTTTTAAATAATCAAACCTTTGTACTCAAGGCTTATTTAAATTAATTTTGAATATGCATTATATGTATCACATTTCACATAATTTGTAAACGCTTTTTATTATTTTTTGCAAAAAAATTTAAAATGAAATATTTTATTATATCTCTTTGGTTTACATTTTCTTTTAAATTTTTTATTTAAAATTTTATGTAATTGACTAATTTCCCCTTTCCCTGTATAATTAATATGTTAGGAGATTTTAAAAATGGATATAAACTTAAAAAAATTAGAATTTGATAAAATAATAAATATATTACAAACTTATTGTGTAACATCAAAAGGAAAAGAACTTGCATCAGGTTTACTTCCAAAGAATAAGTATAGTGAAGTTCAAAATATGTTAGATGAAACAAAAGAAGCTGTAAGCTTAATGTATAGAAATTCTTGTCCAAGTTTTTATGACTTTCAGGATATTAATTTAAGTATAAAAAATTTAGGAAGTGGCATTTCTTTATCTAGTTCTGCTATTTTAAACTTAAATAAAATCTTTAAAATATCAAATGAATTAAAAAACTATTTTGATAAAGACTATATAGAGTCTTCAGAATATCCTATTCTATCTAACTTATTTAACTTGTTATACACAAATAAGGGTATAATAGAAGAAGTAACTAATTCCATATCAGATGAAGGAATAATTTTAGATACTGCATCAACCACTTTAAAAGACATTAGGAAAAAACAAAAAAATTTAGAAGATAATATTAGAAGTAAATTAAATGATATGATACATGGTAAATTTTCAAAATACTTACAAGATAGTATTATAACAATTAGAAATGATAGGTTTGTTATCCCTGTAAAAGAAGAATACCGTTCTTCCGTTAAAGGTTTTGTTCACGACATTTCTAATGCTGGTTCTACTTTATTTATTGAACCAATCTCTATATTTGAAATGAACAATGATATAAATAAATTAAAATTAGAAGAAGAATTAGAAATAGAAAAAATATTACAAAAACTATCATTTTTATTTGAACCATATATAGAAGAACTAAAACAAGATGTAGATTTAATCGGAAAACTAGATTTCATATTTGCTAAAGCAAAGTATTCTAGAAAAATAAATGGAATAACACCTATTTTAAATACTACTAAAGAAATAAACCTAAAAAATGCACGCCATCCTTTAATAGATCCAGACAAAGTTGTACCAATTTCTCTAAGTTTAGGAAAAGACTTTTCTACATTATTAATTACAGGACCAAATACTGGAGGTAAGACTGTTTCTTTAAAAACTGTTGGATTACTTACTTGCATGGCATGTTCTGGTTTAAATATTCCAGCAGATGAAAACTCTAGTATATATGTATTTGATAAAATATTTGCAGACATAGGAGATGACCAAAGTATATCAGATTCCCTTAGTACTTTTTCATCACATATGTTAAATATAGTATCAATCATAAAAAATGCAAGTAAAGATTCACTTGTTTTAGTAGATGAATTAGGTTCAGGAACAGATCCTATAGAAGGAGCCAATCTTGCAATTAGTATTTTAGAATATTTATATAATTTAGGAGCACTTACAATTGCAACAACTCATTATCAAGAATTAAAACAATATGCTTTAACTACTAAAGGCTTTGAAAATGCTTCTGTTGAATTTAATGTAGATACATTAGAACCAACATATCACTTACTTGTAGGAATTCCTGGTAAAAGTAATGCGTTTGCAATTAGTAAGAACTTAGGATTACCTGCTTCCATTATAGATAAAGCAAAATCTATGATGTCAAAAGAACAAGTAGATTTTGAAGAATTACTAAAAAATATCTATGACCAAAAATCAGAAATAGAAAAAGAAAAAGAAGAAATAGACAAAAAATTAGAAAATGTTTCTAACTTGGAAAGATTTCTTACTCTAGATAATGAAAAATTACAAAAACAAGAACAAGATATAATAAATAAAGCAAAGGTAGAAGCAAGAAACATCTTATTAGATGCAAAAGAAGATGCAAATGACATAATAAAAGAATTAAACAATAATGCAGATGTGAAATCAGCTGAAAATCTTAGAAATAAATTAAATAAAAAAATAAATGAAATACATACTTTAGAAAAAAATGATGTAAAATCAAATACAGCTACTTCAAATTCATTAGATGTAAATGATATAAAACCAAATATGACTGTATTTGTTAAAAAATTCGGTAAAAATGGAACTGTACTTTCAAGACCATCTAAATCAAATGAAGTTCAAGTGCAAATAGGAATTATAAAAACTAATGTATCAATAAGTGAGTTAGAAAAAGCACATATTGATAATTCTGGTAAAGAAAAACCATTAGCCTCTACTTATTCTAACTTATCTAAAGCAAAAAATGTAAAATCAGAAATAAATGTAATAGGACTTAATGTAGAAGAAGCAATATTTGTAGTAGACAAATTTTTAGATGATGCTTCACTTAGTAAATTAAGTACCGTTAGAATAGTACATGGTAAAGGAACAGGAAAACTGATGAAAGGTATTCATAAATTCTTAAAAACTAATCCACATGTTAAATCTTTTCGTTTAGGAACATATGGTGAAGGAGAAATGGGAGTTACAGTTGTAGAACTAAAATAAAACAGTTGGGACGGGGCTTTTTTGTTTCGATTTGAAGTGAAACAAAAAGCCCCGTCCCAAATTTTCTCACACATATTTTTCAACAACAATTACTGTTCTTCCGCTTCTTGTCGTTCCATCAAATTCTTTTATAACAAATCTTCCTTTTCCTCTTATTGTAATAACATCATGTAATTTTATCTGTTTAGATAATTTAGTTTCATTTTGTCCATTTATAAAAACTCTTTCTTGTGCAATTATTTGTGCTGCCTTACTTCTTGATGTTCTTGCTAAATCAGACACAATATTATCTAAACGTAATGATGGTACTATTATTTTTACATCTTCTATACGTATTTCTTTTTTTCTTAAATCTTTTAGTTCTATTATATCTACTTTACTATTCTCAAACCTTGTAAGAGATGGTAATTCTTTTTTTAAAATCTCAGTGAAGTCTTCCATTACTATTATATCTGCTCCCTCATTTGCAACTAATATATCTCCTACTTTTTCCCTTCTTAATCCTAATTTAACTATTCCACCTAAATAATTTCTATGTGAATATTTTCCTTGTTCTTCTTCTGCTAATGTTACTCTAACTACTTTTAATATTTTAGAATAGTTTTTTTCTAGCATATTATCATCATATTTTTCTGGATATACTATTAATACTTTCCTTTCTGCATCTTCATATCCACCATACATTTTATAATTTTCAAATTTAAACTTTTTTAAGAAATTTTCTACTAATGATATTTGATACATATCTAAAAAGTCAGTATATTCTATTTTTCCTCTTGTTTGCATAAATTCTATTTTATCTAATACTTGTGATAAAAGTATTTTATCTTCTTGTTTTCTATAATCTTTTAATAAGTCTTGTTTATTCATTATTCTTCCTCTTTCTTGTTTTTTTCCTTATTTTCTTTTTTCTTTTCCTTACTGCTGTTTTTTGACCCCGTCCCAAAAAACAGTATTATATAATCATAAATCGATTTAGCATCTTGGTGATAAAGTTCTTCTAATTCTTCTACCGCTCCATGTTTTATAAATTTATCTGGATATGCATATGATTTTACTTTTACATCTTCTAAATCATTATCTATAATTAATTCTTTTACAGCTGTTCCTAGTCCATCTATAATTGTTCCATCTTCTAAAGTTATAACAAATTTTGTTTTTTCTATAGATTTAGTTATTGTTTCTTTATCTAAAGGTTTTAAAAATCTTGCATTTATAACTTCTGCATCTATTTTCTCTTCTTTTAACATATTTGCAACTTCAATTGCTCTTGAGACAGTCTTTCCTATTGCAATTATACTTACATCTTTTCCTTCTCTTAGTATCTCTGCTTTTCCAGATTTTATTTCTTGATGTTTATCAAATTTTATTTTCTCGCTTTCTCCACCTCTTGGATATCTAATAACTACTGGTGCTTTTAATTTTATTGCAAATTCCATCATATCTTCTAATTCTTTAAAATCCTTAGGAGCCATAATTGTAAGATTTGGAATTAATCTAAAAAATGCCATATCAAACTCACCTTGATGTGTTTCTCCATCTGCTCCTACAATCCCAGCTCTATCTACACACATAATGACTGGTAAATTTTGAATTGCTACATCATGTATTACTTGGTCATATGCTCTTTGGTAAAATGATGAATATATTGGTACAAATGGTATTAATCCTTCTTTTGCCATACCAGCAGCTAGTCCTACTGCATGTTGTTCTGCAATTCCTATATCAAAAAATCTATCAGGAAATTCTTTTTGGAATTCATGAAGTCCTGTTCCATCTTTCATTGATGCTGTAATTGCAACTATGTTCTTATTTTCTTTTGCTAGTTCTATAAGTTTTTCTCCAAATACTTTTGAATAGTCTTTTTTCTTCTTTCCTTTTACTTCTCCTGTTTCTATATTAAATGGTGATGTTGCATGATATTTATCTGGATTTTCTTCTGCTATTTTATAACCTTTTCCTTTTTTAGTTAAAACATGAAGTAATACTGGTCCATCTAGCTCTTTAGTAATTTTTAGCATTCTTTCTAATTCTTCTATATTGTGACCATCAACTGGACCTAAATAACGAAAACCAATATCTTCAAAAAACATTTTAGGAATTATTAGTTGTTTTATACTTCTTTTTACTCTTTGTACGATTTTAACAAAAGGCTCTCCTACAACTGGAATTTTATTTATTATATTTTTTAAAGAAACATTTGATTTAGTATAACTTCTTTTTGTTCTTAGCTTACTTAAAAGCATATTTATTCCACCAATATTTTTAGATATACTCATCTCATTATCATTTAATATTACTGTCATTCTTGTTCCACTATATCCTGCATCATTTAATGCTTCTAATGCCATTCCTCCAGTTAATGCTCCATCACCTATCACTGCTATAACTGAATTGTCTTTACCCTCTATATCTCTTGCTCTTGCCATTCCTAATGCTGCTGATATTGATGTACTACTATGCCCAGTATTAAAACAATCTGCTTCAGATTCATTTGTTTTAGGAAATCCTGCTATTCCATTTAATTTTCTTAATGTATGCATCTGTTCTTTTCTTCCAGTAAGTATTTTATGAACATAGCTTTGATGACCTACATCCCATACTATTTTATCTTTTGGCACATCAAACACACTATGAAGTGCTATTGTAAGTTCTACCACTCCCAAATTTGAAGCTAAATGTCCTCCATTTTCTGATACTATTTCTAATATATATTTTCTAATTTCTTCTGCCAATATTTTTTTATCTTCTATACTTAATTTTTTTACATCTTCTGGCGAGTTTATTTTTTCTAACATTAATATTCCACCTAACTTTCTTTTAGCTTTTATATTATATCATCCTTGTCAAATATAGTAAATTAAAAAGCAAGCTATATAATATATACAGCTTGCTAATGCCATACTCCTTGTGGCAACTAATCTACAAAAATATTACCACTTGTAGAAGAAGCCTCAACCAAAGCAGTATAACCTCCAGTCTTTCTTAAAGTATATTTAGAAGAACCAAATATAGTATGAGTATCAATGTTAGCTTCTCTGATATTATTAAGTTTGATATTAATGTTTCCACTTGTTGTAGAAGCATTAATCTCAATATCAGACTCAGCAGTTATATTAACATTAATATCTCCATTTGTACTTTTAAGAATGGCCTTTTCAAATACTGCGTTTGTTTCTACTTTGCCTTCTTCTGTCTTAACTCTTAGAGTCTTTGTAAAAACCTTATCTTCTATGCAAATATTAGAAGTTCCTAAAATTGATAGAAGTTTATAGTTTTTAATTGGCAAAAATATTTGAAGACTAAGGTTTGAACTAACCACTTTTCCATCTGTATGTAGCCAAACTATAAGATTTCTATTTTTTAAGTAAACTCTATAAATAATCTCACCACTATAACTTATTCCTCCAACCAATTTAATCTTGGTCTTAGACGAAGAAGATTGATGCACATTTACCTCAGTATATGGTAAATTAATTACAATATTATCTACTTTTCCGCCTTCATAAACTCTTTGCTCATTAAACCCTTTCTTTTTGACCTCTTCATTCTCCGAAAAATTCCGCATGGTGCTCATTATAACTCCTATCTTTAGTACTTTACTTCTTCATTGATATTCTTGTGTTCATCTAACCAATAATAATATTTCTATAGCTAGTAATCTTCCCTTGTTGCAAGTCTTAAACCTTCTTAAAAATAGTTCTTTTTTCTCATAAGGGACTTTTCTAATTAAGGACTTTGCCTTTCGTTTTTAATATAACACATTAAAATTTATTTTTCAAATACAAAAAGCAAGAAGCTTCTAAACTTCTTACTTTTCGACTACAACTTTTCCGTCTTTTACTCCTATTTTATTAGTTTTATTTTTCTTTAAGTTGCCATCTAGGATTTCTTCTGCTAATCTATCTTCTAATACACTTTGGATAGTTCTTCTTAAAGGTCTTGCACCAAAGTTTTTGTCAATTCCTTTGCTCGCAATTAATTCTTTTACTTCTGGCTCTAACTCTACTTTAATCTTTTGAGCTGCTAATCTATCTGTTACTTCTTTTAGCATGATATCAATGATTTTACCTATCTCATTATCTGTTAACTTATGGAATACTATTATTTCATCAATACGGTTAATAAATTCAGGTCTTAATTCTTTCTTTAATGCATCCATAACTTCTTTTTTAATATCTTCATAATCTTTTTTAGCTGCTTTTTCCTTTTCTTTATCGTCTGTTTCTGATTTAGTAAATCCTAATGTTTTCTTATCTGTTATTAATCTTGCTCCAATATTAGATGTCATAATTATTACAGTATTCTTAAAATTTACAGTTCTTCCTTGTGAATCTGTTAATCTACCATCTTCTAGTATTTGAAGTAACATATTCATAACATCTGGATG
>CALXCH010000074.1 GCA_944386735.1 uncultured Clostridia bacterium | reverse complement strand
TATAAATTGAACAACAAATTAACCTTATTAATTCACAAAATTATAATTTTCATAATACTATATATAAAAATAAGTAGAGGTATGAAAAATGTATGAACCAATTTTTTATAATGCTAAAGCTGAAATAAAAGGTGGAAAGAAATATCCAAATATCAATGGAGAGGTTTTCTTTAAAGAAACAAAATTAGGTATTATTATCACTGTCAAAATTAATGGTCTATCTACATCTAATAACAATTGTAAAGGAAGATTTTTTGGATTTCACATACATGAAGGAACATCTTGCACTGGAAATAACGAAGATGAGTTTGCAAATAGCAAAAGTCATTATAACCCAACTAATTGTAAACATCCATTTCATAGTGGAGATTTACCACCTTTAATTGAAAATAATGGCTTTGCCTATATGAGTGTTTTAGTAAATAAATTTAAAATTCAAGAAATTATAGGCAAAGTAATTATAATTCATGAACTTCCTGATGATTTTACTACTCAGCCAAGTCGGAAATTCAGGAACAAAAATTGCTTGTGGCATAATAAAATAAACCAGAATTAGATTTCTGGTTTATCTATTTTTATACATTTAATTATTTTGGGTTATCTTCTCCTCTTCCCTCTGGAAGTGCATCATAATCAAATACTATTCTCATTCTTGTAATTGCTTTAATTGCTCTTACAAACTTACTATTTTTAAATCTTTGCCATAAGCTTGGTTTAGCTTCAAATGTTGTCTCTTGTGTATATTGTTGTTGCTCTTCTTGTATTTCTTCTTTCTGTGGTTCTTCTACAACTTGTGGTTGGATTTCTTCTACTGGTGTTGGTATTGATTTTAATGCATCGGCAATTTCTATTCCAATATAGCTTAGAGCTTTTGATCTATCTTCAATTCTTTCCATATCTATTTCGATATGTAAATTAGATTCTAGATTATTTATTCTAGCATTTAATAGCTTCATTGCATCCTGATAATTTTGTGATTTAGTGCTTTTTGATTTTCCTACAATATTTAATGTTTCTATTATATCTTCTGAAAAATCATCTTCTATATTTTTAACTTGATTTTTCCAGTCTTCTTCCTTGTTTTCTACTGCTTCTAATACTTCTTTCAATTTACCTGCTAAAGCTATATTTTGTTCTCTTTGTCTTATCAATTCTTCTATTTTTTTAGTATTCTCCTCGAATTGATTTGTTGCAAACTCAACTAACCCATAAGCTGCTTTATAAACACTTGCTGGGAAGTTTTTCTTTTTTGGATATTCAATTAAGTAAGTTTTTATAGATTCAACTAAATCTTTAAAATATGTATCATCTTCTAATTGAACTATTTGTTTCTTACTCTTTGGGTTTATTAACTTTTGAACTTTATCTATATTCATTAATATTTTTTCTTCTGTGATAACCATTCTCACATTTACTATGCCAGATCTAGACATTGTAAATTACCTCCTTTATCTTACGCGTATTTGCCTCTGCTTTCTTTATTATTATACATTAACCTACAAAAAACTACAAGATAATACTACTAATTTTTGTGTTAAGTTTTTATTACAGAAATGTTACAAAAATATTACAGTATCTTACAAAATTATTAGAGAAAAGCATATTTAGAGCTTTTCTCTAATGACATTTTTTATAAAACTGTTTTTATTTCTTCTGCTCTTTTTACTTTTTGTGTAGTTGTTTTTATTAATTCTTTATCTGTTACAGTAATTTCTCTTATATATTTATAAGCTGGCATTTCTTTATTTACTTTCTTTACTTCTTGCCAAAGTATATCCTTTATTTTACTTTCATCTGTTGTTCCAAAAATTTCTTCGCTATTTTCTTTATCATACACAATCTTAGCTGCTATTTTATAATCACCATCATCTTCTGGTCTTCCATAAACGAAACTTTCTTTTACACCTTCTATTTTATTTAGTAAAATTTCTAGTTCCTCTGGATAAATATTTTTTCCATTTTTTAATACAATTACAAATTTCTTTCTTCCTGATATAAATATAAATCCCTCTTTATCTATTCTTGCTAAATCTCCAGTATGAAGCCAACCATCTTCTAATGTTTCTTTATTTGCTTCATCATTATTATAATATCCAAGCATTATTGAAGGTCCCTTTGCAATAAGTTCTCCTATTCCCTCCTCATTTGGGTTATCTATTTTTACATCTAAACTTGGGAATGCTTTTCCAATTGAGCCTATTCTTCTATATTTATCATCTTCTGCTGCTATCACTGGTGAACTTTCTGTCATTCCATATCCTTGATACATTGTAAAGCCTAAATCATTAAATCCTTTTTCAGTCTCTGGATCTAATGCTGCTCCTCCTGCTACCAATAACCTTACTTTTCCTCCTAATGTATCATGTATTTCTTTAAATAATTTCTTCCTAATATCTATTCCAAATTTTAATAAGAAGTTACCTATTTTAATTCCTTTTTTAACAGTTCCAAGTTTTCCTTGTTTTTCTATTTGCTTCATTATCCTCTTATACATTGCTTCATAAAGGATTGGAACTGATATCATTGCCGTGATTTGATATTCTTTTATATTTTCTGCAATATGACGTATTCCATCACAAAATGCAATTGCCCCACCTACAGATACAGGATATAAAAATCCTACTGTACATTCAAATGTATGGTGCAATGGTAAAAATGATAAAAATCTATCTTCAGATGTTACCCTTATTACAGATGTGATATCTTTTAAATTACTACATATATTTTTATGCGATAACATTACAGCTTTTGATATTGCTGTTGTTCCTGAAGTAAATAGCATTATTCCCATTTTTTGATTATCAATTTTTGCATCTAAGAATTCTCTATTTCCTTCTTCTATTAATTTTCTTCCTTCTTCAGTTAATTCTTTTTGTGATTTTATTCCATTTTCTTCTTTTTCTAAATCCATAGAAATAAAATATTTAAGATTTGTATTTCCTTGCTCTCTTATTCTATTCATAACTTTATCATATTTTTTAGAGTAAAAAATTGCATCCACTTCTGAACGAATTATTAAACTTTCTATTTCATTATCTGGAAGAGCTTTATCTAACGGTACTATTACTCCAGTTCCTGCTGCAACTGCTAAATAATCTACTCCCCATTCATATCTATTTTCTGATATTACAGCAACTCTTTTATCTTTTAATCCCATTTCTATTAATTTAGTTCCTAAAGCATTTATTTCGTCTCTAAATTCTTTATGTGTAATTTGTCTAAATTTTCCTGGTACATCAGTTTTAAATAAATATGCTGGTCTATCTCCATACTTTTCTCCTGATTTTTTTAACATATCTTTTAAATCTGTATATTCTTCACACTTATAAATTGGTTCTCTCATTTTCTTTCCCCTCTACTTTACTTTTAATCCTTCTATAATTGTGTTTTCAAATTCTTTATATAATTTCATAATATCTATTTCTTCTTGGTTTCTTATTTTATATATCAAACTAGAGCCTATTAACCCATAAATTTCAGAAGCAATTGCTTGTGGACTTCCTTTTTTTATTTCTCCTCTTTCAATTCCTTCTTTAACAATCTGTTCTATTTTATAGATATATGATAAAATATATTTCTTACAAGTCTTGTTTCTTTCTTCATTTCCCCAGAATTGACTAAGTAATATAGTTATTAGATCTTCATATTTTACAACTATTTTTATTTGAATTAATACAATTGCTTTTATTTTATCTATATAATTAGGAAACTTTGCTGTTTTTATATCAATACTATTTTGTAAAAGTTTTATTCCTTCTTCAATTAAGAAATTAAATATTTCTTCTTTACTTGAGAAATGATAATATAATGTTCCCTTTGCTACTCCTACTGTTGCTGTTATTTCTTCAATACTTGTAGCATCATAGCCCTTTTTGGCAAATAGTTTCATTGAAGTCTCAAATATCTTTCTTTTCGTTTTATTCATATTTTACCGCCTTTCAATTACTACTATTATATATATTTTTATTCAATATTGCAATACCTTTATGTTATTTTGAATGATTATTAAAAAATAAAAAAATCCATTTATTCTTTAGAATAAATGGAAGCCCCCATATTTTACTTATTAATTTTTCATTACCTTTATATTATGAATCCTTTCTAATGCTATTAACCTATTATCAAACTTTTTATGTTCTTTTGCGTTTTCTTCAAATCCATTTTCAACTCTTTCTGCAAGTTGTGATAATCTTAAATTTCCAAGTCTTAATTCTTCTAATATATCTTCTTGTGTTTTCTTCACCTTTTGTTGTTCCTTTTGCATTTCATTTTGTACTTTCTTCATTTCTTTTTGTTCTTTTTGCATTTTCTTCTGTACTTTTTTTACTTCAGCCATATCTTTATTTAAAACTATCACGTTATCTTTTAATACAGATACATCTTCCTTTAAGCCTGACACATCTTCCTTTAGGCCTGACACATCTTCCTTTAAGCCTGACACATCTTCCTTTAGGCCTGACACATCTTCCTTTAAGCCTGACACATCTCCCTTTAAGCCTGTTACATCTTCTTTCATAACTGCTTGGTCATTTTTTATTGTAGTAATATCTTTTTGCATATTTAAAAGAATTGAAAGTATTTTTTCTTCCATCTTATCACCTCCGACTGTTAGAATTATTTTACTATTGAATTTATATAAAGTCAATAGTAAATTGCATTTTCTTCCAAAAATTTACCTAGGATATTTTTTAGAAAAAAATTTTTAAGAAATTAAAATAAATAAATAAATAAATTTAAAAAATTAATAAAAATAAATAATTTACACTTATATCTGTTTAAATGTCTAAACAAATATAAAGTAGATATATATTAACATATTTTTCCAAATAATGCAAATCTTTTTTCAAAAATTCCCTAAAATTTATTTACTTTTTTCTTTAACTAATATAAAATAACTTTGAACTGGATATAATAAGAAAAAATTATGGAGGAAACAAATGAAAAATAAGAATGAATTAAATTATAAAGATTTAAAAATGACTTGTAATCCTAATATCTTTAATTTTGATACAACAGCAGATTTAGAGTCAATACAAGATGGTATCGGTCAAGAGCGTGGAATTAAAGCTCTAGAATTCGGTTTACAAGTAGATGTTAAAGGTTATAACTTATACATTGAAGGACCAAGTGGAGTTGGAAAAACTTTATATACAAAAAATTATCTAAATAAACTAGCAGCTAAGAAAAAAGTTCCTTCAGATTGGTGCTATATTTATAACTTTGAAAATCCTAATCAACCAATTGCAGTTGAATTACCTGCAGGTCAAGGTAGAGAATTTAAAGAAGCAATGGATGGATTTATAAAAGAAATTAGAAAAGATATTAGAAAAACTTTTAATAATGATGATTTTGAAAAAGAAAAGGCATTGATAAAACAAGAATTTGAAGCAAAACGTTCTGCACTTCTTGATAAGTTAAATGAAGATGCTTTAAAACATAATTTTCAAGTAAGAACTGCACAAAATGGTATTTATATGATGCCTATTGTTAATGGTAAAGTTGTTGAAGAAGAAGAATTTGAAAAATTAGATAATGAACTTAAACAAGAATATGAAGAAAAATCTCTTATAGTTCAAGAGCAAATTATGAATGCGATAAGCAAGATAAAAGAAATTGAACGTGCTGCAGACAAAAAAATATCAGAATGGCAATCAAATGTTGCTCTTCTTACAGTAAATGTTCATATAAATTACTTAAAATCAAAATATAAGAGAAATAAAAAAATAAATCATTTCTTAAACGATGTTAAACAAGATGTATTAAAAAATATACCTACATTTCTAGAAGATCCAAATAAGCAGCAACAAATACAGCCTAATCCTGCAATGAGAAAACCTGACCCTTGCTTAAATTATAGGGTAAATCTATTTATTGATAATTCAAATAGAGAAGGTGCACCAGTTATTATGGATTCTAACTATTCATATAATAATATTTTTGGTAGCATTGAATATGAAAATTATTATGGTTCTTTAAAAACAGACCATACAATGTTAAAACCTGGTCTTATGCAACAAGCAAATGGTGGTTATATTATATTTCAAGCAAAAGATTTGTTAGCAAATGGAGCTTGTTATGAGGCATTAAAAAAAGCTTTAAGAATAAAGGAATTAGGAATTGAAAATCAAGCAGAACAACGTTCTTCAATGGTTTTAATTTCTTTAAAACCCGAACCTATTCCTCTTAATTTAAAAGTTATATTAATTGGAAATAGTAGTATATACCAAACTTTGCTTTCTATGGATTCTGATTTTAGAAAACTATTCAAAATAAAAGTAGAATTTGAAGAAACTGCTGAAGCATCTAACGAAAACTTAAATAAACTTGCTCAAATTATTCATGGATTTTGTGAACATCAAGAACTACCTGATTTAGATAAAAGTGCTATGGCTAGATTAGTTGAGTATTCTTCAAAACTTGCAGGTAGTCATAGTAAAGTTTCTACTAGGTTTGATGATTTAATGCAAGTAGTTGGCGAAGCTGCTACTTGGGCAAAACTCTCTAGGTCAAAGGTTGTAACTGAAAAGCATGTCCTTAAAGCATTAGCAGAAAGAGTTGAAAGAGTTAAAAAATATGATGAAAGATATTTAGAAATGATTGAAGAAAATACTCTATTGATAGACACTTCAGGATATAAAGTTGGTCAATTAAATGGTTTAACAGTTATGTCTGTTGGAGATTATACTTTTGGTAAACCCGCTAAAATTACTGTTAATACTTATACAGGGAAAAATGGTATTGTAAATATAGAAAGAGAAGTCGAAATTTCTGGTCCTTCTCATTCTAAAGGTGTATTAATTCTTACGGGGTATTTAGGAGAAATGTTTGCACAAGATATGCCTTTATGTTTGACCGCAAGTATTTGTTTTGAACAATTATATAATGGCGTTGATGGAGATAGCGCTTCTAGTACAGAATTATATGGTTTACTTTCTAGTTTATCAGGTATTCCTATTAATCAATCTATTGCTGTTACTGGTTCTGTTAATCAAAAAGGTCAAATACAGCCAATAGGTGGAGTAAATGAAAAAATAGAAGGATATTTTCAAGTATGTAAAGTTCGTGGATTAGATGGTACACATGGTGTTATGATACCTGTTCAAAATATAGATAATTTACAATTATCTGATGAAATTATACAAGCCGTTAAAGATAAAAAATTCCACATCTATGCAGTTTCAACTATTGATGAAGGTATAGAAGTTTTAACTGGAGTACCTGCAGGTAAAAAGGATAAAGATGGACATTTCCCAGCTGGAACAGTAAATCGTCTTGTTTATGAAAAACTAAAAAAATATGCAAAAATAAGTGAGGATAAATAGCAAAAGGACAAAGCTTTTGGGCTTTGTCTTTTAAAATATATTTTCTAAATTAAATGCATATTTCTCTTGTATATGTTTTAAAACAAATACACATTTATCTAATTCTTCAATTGCTTGTGGATAGTCTTCAGTCCTTATTAAACTATCTAATCCTGTTAAATTATCTTCTACTTTTTCTAATTCATTATGTTCTATATAATAAGCAAGTTTATCATGTCTTGATTCCCATTCTCCTTTCACTTTGTCAATAGCTTTTGATATTTCTTCATTTAATTTTTCTTCTTCTATTTTATCTATTTTATCATTTAAATACGTCTTTAATTCCTCCAATTCATTTGATAAAATTTCTACTGATTGTCTTGTATATTTTTGCGTTATAACATTTCCCATAACTATTACAATTACAACAACTATACAAATTATTGTTTCTTTTTTCATAAGTTTACTTAGGCACTCCTCCCACTCCTTTTTAAGTGGTGGGAAGAGTGCCATTCCTCCTTTCAAATTCCTACGAATTTTTTTTCGATTTTCTATTGGCAAACAAATATTCTCATGTTAATATTATGTACAAAGAGAAAACTGTTGGTAGTTTTTCTACAAAGGCTCTCTTTTTGTACTTTGAAAAGTTAAGATATGGAATTTTTGCAACTAACCGTTTGTAATGTAAAATCTTAAGCGTTGAAATATAAGTTTTTTACTACATCACTTGGGAAGTTTTTTTG
>CALXCH010000073.1 GCA_944386735.1 uncultured Clostridia bacterium | reverse complement strand
CCCCAATAATTCAGCAAAATCTTTTGATTTATGATTTGTGATATTTATATACTCTTCCTTATTTATGAGCACATTATGTCATGTATAAACATATTTATCTATATTTTCATCAACTTATAATTCCTCCTTTTTCTTTTGCTTATTTTAACCAATTTTTTCTTTATGATACTTTTTCCTAAAATCTTCTATTTATATAATTCTATATATATTAGATTAATTCCTTCTAATTATATCATTTAAAGAAAAAAAATACATCCTAAAGTTAATTTAAAAAATTAATTTTAAGATGTATTTGTTTTTACTTATATAAATAATTTTGTGGATTTACATGTTCTCCATTTATTCTAATTTCAAAGTGTAAATGTGGTCCTGTTGAATTTCCAGTAGAACCTACTGCTGCAATTACATCTCCTGCTTTTACTTCGTCTCCTACTTTTACGTACATTTTACTTGTATGAGCATACCAAGTTTCTACACCATTTCCATGATCTACTTTTACTAAGTTACCATATGAGCCATTGTATTTTGCAAATGTAACTGTACCATCTGCTACAACTTTAATATCTGTACCTTTTTTAGCTGCTATATCTAAACCTGTATGTGTAGATTTTCTAATACTACTACTTGCTCCATATCTTGAAGTAATTGTTCCTGAAATAGGTAGTGTTGCAAGTTTAATACCATTTACATCTGGCATTGCATCTATTCTTTCTTGTTCCTCTTTTTCTTCTATTTCTTCTGCAACTTTTGTTTGTATTTCAGTTTTAGCAACCTCAACATCTTGTGTGTTTGCTTCTTCTTCATTTTGAGTATATTTTTCTAAAATCGTTAAATCCAAATCTTCATCACTATTATCTTCTTTTATTTGATTTACAACTTCTTCAGCTTCTTCAATAGTATTTACTTTTTCTATTTCTTCATCATTAAGGGCTATTTCATAATATTTATAAGTAACAACTAAATTTTCTTCTATTTTACTTGCAACTTCTTCTTCGTTTGTCTTAAGCGTCCTATCTACAAATTTTAACTCATATTCAGGAGTTTCCTTTAGGTCTACTGTGTCTACATTTTCTTTTTCTTCCGCATTTTGCTTAATGTTTTCTTCAAGTGCTTCTTTATTTTCTACATACCCTACTTCTTCTCCTGATAAGCTTACAGTATAGATTGGTTTGTATTTTATTAATATTATCGCGATAATAAAACCAAATCCTATAATAGCTATGTTAAAATACTTAAAGATTTCTTTCGTATAGTATTTTAATTTTTTGTTTAAAATATAACTTCACTCTCCTTTATGTTTCAAGTTTTTTAACGCGACTAAGCTTTATTATACTATATATTCTTTCCAAAATCAAATTATGTATACTTTTTTTATCTTAATTTGTCAATTTTAGCAAAAAATTTTCCTCTGTTTTCCAATTTTTCCTAATTTTTCCTCTTTTAATCTCCTTTTTTCTCTATTTTTCTCGTTTTTTCTTTAATAGATTATAATGTTCATTTTATACTTTAATATACCTTGTTTTTTTATTTTTATAATTTTTTTACAAAAAATTATTTTCATATATATTCTTTTTCTGTGAAATTTAGCTATTTTCAGAACTTTTTTACTTATAAAGCAATAAATTGTTTACCTATAAGTTTTGTATAGACATTTTAGTTTCTGTAAATTTAAACTATAAAATGCTATTATGTGCCTATACGAAAAATAGGAAGGTGATAAAAATGGCATTAGACTATAATGTTATTGGTCAAAGAATTAAACAAGCAAGACTTGCAAAAAATTTGACCCAAGAAGATTTAGCAGAACAAATTGATATTTCTGTTGCTTTCTTAAGTAGAGTAGAAAGAGGAAATTCACACATCAATTTAAAAAGATTAAATCAAATTTGTCGTTTATTAGACGTATCAGAAGGATATATTCTAAATGGTGCTTCTAGTAATTCTGAAAACTATTTAACAAAAGAATTTTCAGAACTATTAAAAAGTTGCTCACCAGAGACGCAAAGACTTATTTACAATGTAGCAAAAGTAATTGCTGAAGATGACCCATATGAGCCACTAAAAAGCTAAATTTTAATTTAAAAAATATGCTCAAAAGCCAATATTTAAAATATTGGCTTTTTGTTGTATTTGCAACAGTTTTATTTTTAAATAAACTATATATTATTGTAGAAATATATCAAAAACAATTGCTTATATTTTTCTATTATGTTATTATAATATATGGCAAATTTGTTTATACTAATAGAATAATATAAGTAGATTTTAGGGAGGTAAAAAATGAATTTTGAACAATGGAAAGATTTTAAAAAAGGCGATTGGCAATCAGAAATAAATGTTAGAGATTTTATACAACACAACTACACACCTTATGAAGGAGATGACAGTTTCTTATCTGGCCCTACTGAAAAAACAAAAAAACTTTGGAATGAAGTTTTAGAACTTTATAAAAAAGAATCTAATTCCAAAGGTGGAGTGCTAGATATAGATACAAAAACAATTTCTACAATCACAGCACATGATGCTGGTTATATTGATAAAGATTTAGAAGATATCGTTGGTCTTCAAACAGATGCACCTTTAAAAAGAGCAATTATGCCATTTGGTGGAATTCGTATAGTTGAAAAAGCTTGCGCAGCATATGACAGAAAAGTAGATGATGAAGTTGAAACTATATTCCATAAATATAGAAAAACTCACAATGATGGAGTTTATAGTGTATACACACCAGATATTAGAGCTGCTAGAAGCTCCCATTTAATTACAGGTCTTCCAGATGGATATGGTCGTGGAAGAATTATAGGAGATTACAGAAGAGTTGCTCTATATGGTATAGATGTTTTAATAGCAGAAAAGCAAGATGAATTAGATGTTTTAAATACAGATGAATTAACTGAAGAAGTTATAAGATCAAGAGAAGAAATTAGTGAACAAATCAAAGCATTAAATGAATTAAAAGAAATGGCTGCTAAATATGGATTTGATATTTCAAAACCAGCATCAAATGCTAAAGAAGCTGTTCAATGGTTATATTTTGGATATTTAGGAGCAATAAAATCACAAGATGGTGCTGCAATGAGCTTAGGGAGAACTTCTACATTCTTAGATATCTATTTTGAAAGAGATTTACAAAATGGTACTCTAACAGAAGAAGAAGCTCAAGAAATCATGGATCACTTTGTTATGAAATTAAGATTAGTTCGTTTCTTGAGAACACCTGAATATAACGAATTATTTAGTGGAGACCCTGTATGGGTAACAGAAAGTATTGGTGGTATGGGAGTTGATGGAAGAACCTTAGTTACTAAAAACTCTTTTAGATTACTTCATACTCTTCAAAACTTAGGACCAGCTCCAGAACCAAATATGACAGTTCTATGGTCTACAAGACTTCCTGAAGGATTTAAAAGATTTACAACTAATTTATCTATTAAAACATCATCTATTCAATACGAAAATGATGATTTAATGAGAGTTACTTTAGGTGACGACTATGGTATTGCATGTTGTGTTTCTCCTATGAAAATAGGTAAACAAATGCAATTCTTTGGGGCAAGAGCTAACCTTGCAAAAACTCTACTTTATGCAATCAATGGTGGTAGAGACGAAATGACAGGAAAACAAGTTACGCCTTTATTTGAGCCAATTACTTCTGAATATTTAGATTATGATGAAGTTATGGAAAAATTCAATCAAATGATGGATTATGTTGCAAAAATTTATATAAAAGCTTTAAATGCTATTCACTATATGCATGATAAATATTGCTATGAAGCTATCGAGATGGCATTACATGATAGAGAAATAATTCGTACAATGGCTTGTGGTATTGCAGGACTTTCAGTTGTAGCAGATTCATTATCAGCTATAAAATATGCTAAAGTAAAAGTAGTTAGAGATGAAACAGGACTTGCTGTTGATTACAAAGTTGAAGGTGACTTCCCTAAATTCGGAAATGACGATGATAGAGTTGATCAAATAGCAGTAGATATTACTAAAAACTTTATGAACAAATTAAGAAAACATCAAACTTATAGACATTCAAAACATACATTATCTATTTTAACAATTACTTCAAATGTAGTATATGGAAAAGCTACAGGAAATACTCCAGATGGAAGAAGAGCTGGAGAACCATTTGGACCTGGTGCTAACCCACTTCATGGAAGAGATACAAGCGGAGCATTAGCAGTTATGAACTCTATTGCAAAACTTCCATTTGATAGTGCAGAAGATGGTATTTCTTATACATTCTCAATTACACCTGGAACATTAGGAAAAACAGATGAAGAAAAAATAGATAACTTAGTTAATATGCTTGATGGTTACTTTACACAAACTGGTCATCATATTAATGTTAATGTATTTGATAGAAGCTTACTTTTAGATGCTATGGATCATCCTGAAAAATATCCACAACTTACAATTCGTGTTTCTGGATATGCTGTTCACTTTACAAAATTAACAAGAGAACAACAATTAGATGTAATCCATAGAACAATTCATGAAAGAATATAATTAGATAAACTAAAAAAAGACAAAAAAATAAAATGGTAAAAGGGGAATTCAATTCCCCTTTAATAATGTAAGGAGTAATTATGATAGAAGAAGAAAAAGATTTAAGTTATTATGCAAAAGTCCATTCAATTGAATCACTTGGAACAGTAGATGGGCCAGGTATTCGTTTTGTATTATTTTTACAAGGATGTCATTTAGAGTGTAAATATTGCCATAACAGAGATACTTGGGATATAAATGATGGACATTATCAATCTTTAGATGATATATTTAATAAAATTATGAGATATAAAAATTATATATGTCCAAGAGGTGGTGTTACTATTAGTGGCGGTGAACCACTTTTACAACACAAGTTTCTTTTTGAGTTATTTACTAAGTTAAAAAAAGAAAATATTCACACATGTATTGATACTTCTGGAATGGTTGCCTTAACAGATGATATAAAGAAATTAATAAATATAACTGATTTATTTTTATTAGATATTAAACATATTGATGATGAAAAGTGTAAAGACTTAGTTGGAAGGTCTAATAAATTGGAGTTAGCTTTTGCAAGATACTTAAGTGATAATAATATTCCTATGTGGATTAGACAAGTATTAATTCCAGGCTACACAGATGATGAACAAGATTTATTAAAATTGAAAGATTTTATTAATTCTCTAAAAACTGTAGAAAGAGTGGAAATTTTACCATATCATAATATTGGAGCTTCTAAATGGAAAAATCTTGGCTTAAATTATCCTTTAGAAGGCGTTAGACAAGCAGATGATAATGATATAAAAAGAGCAAAAGAAATTCTAGGAATAAATTAATAGCTGTTTAATTGCTGTTTTTTGGGACGGGGTCAAAAAACAGCAAAACTAATTTTTTTCATATACTATATAAACTTAAAACATATAGGGGGTTATAGTACTTTTTTATAATAACAAAAATTATTAATAAATATTGACTTTTATGGTTAAAAATATTATAATTAATTTGTAAGATAAATATTATTTGTTTTTAAGCATATAATATAAAAAGAGCAAGGCTAAGCCTTACTCACTAGATGAAGTACCAGAATTGTTGTTGATATTAGTTTTCGCAGGGCTAATATCAACTTTTTCTTTGCCTACACGGAATTGATATCCTACAATTCCAATTATGCCCACTAATACTGCTATGCAAAGTATCACAAAACCGATACCTAGGTATCTCTCCATAGGATGTCCCCCTTCTTTTGTATATTTGCCCCTAACCTATTATGTAATAGTCAGGTGCATAAAATAATATTTAGTTGGACATAGAAAATAAATATTAATCTATGCACCCAACTTGAAGGAGTCACTTCATCAATTGATACTATATCAAAATTCAATTAGTTTGTCAATATTTATATAAAATTTTACAAATAAATTCAATCTTGTTCTGCTGTATCAAACATTTCATCTGAGAAAAATTCTCTTAATGTTATATTAAATCCTTCACAAATATGAAGTAAATTATCTATTTTCAATAACTCCGTTTTTCCACTCATAAATGTAGAAATTGTTGAACAAGGTACTCCTGACATTTTACAAAATTTCCAAACATTCATCTTTTTTTCTTTCCAATAATATTTTATTCTTTTTTCTAATAGCCTTTAAAATTTAATGAAATTATACTTATCTTTATTACTTTGCTAATTAAAAGAAACTCAATATTAATATAAGTTTTATACCGACTTAAAAAACAAAAATATATAAAAAGATGTATATATAAAATCATGATATATACATCTTCTTCATTCTTATTTTCTCACTCTTAATGCTCTTAATGAATTTATTATTGCAAGTACTGAAACACCCACATCTGCAAATACGGCTTGCCACATTGTTGATAATCCAAAAGCACTTAAAATTAGTACAAATATTTTAACTGCTATTGCAAATATAATATTTTCTCTTACAATTCTCATTGTCTTTTTAGATATCTTAATTGCTGTTCCGATTTTAGATGGCTCATCTGTCATAATTACTATATCTGCTGCTTCTATTGCTGCATCTGATCCTAATCCTCCCATTGCAATTCCTATATCTGAAACAGCAAGTACTGGAGCATCATTTATTCCGTCTCCTACAAATACTAGTTTTCCTTTTTCACTTTTATCTTTCATTAATTCTTCTACTTTTTCAACTTTTCCGTCTGGCAATAATTCTGTGTAGACTTTATCCAATCCTAATTCTTTTGCAACTTTTTCTCCGACTTCTTTTTTATCTCCTGTTAGCATTACAGTTTCTTTTATATTATTTGCTTTTAATGTTTTTACCGCTTTAAATGAATCTGGTTTTATCTTATCTGCAATTACAATATATCCTGCGTATTTATTATCAATTGCTACATACAAAATTGTACCTATTTCATTACAAGGGGTATAAGAAATGCCTTTTTCTTTCATTAGTTTATCATTTCCAATTAGTACTTGTTTTCCTGCTACATTTGATACTACTCCTCTACCTGATAATTCTTCTGTATCTGTAATACTGCTTTGATCTATTTCCTTGTTATAAGCATTTCTTAATGATACTGAAATTGGATGGTTTGAATTACTTTCTGCATATGTTGCATATTTTAATAAGTCTTCTTCTGACATTCCAATAGGATCTACTTTTTGTACTTCAAACACACCTTCTGTTAATGTTCCTGTTTTATCAAATACAACTATCTCTGTACTTGCTAAGGCTTCTAAGTAATTACTTCCTTTAACTAAAACACCTACTTTAGATGCTCCTCCAATTCCTCCAAAGAATCCTAATGGTATTGATATTACTAATGCACAAGGACATGATACAACTAAAAATGTTAATGCACGATATAACCAATCTCTAAATTCTCCCATATTTAATAGAAATGGTGGAATTACAGCAAGTAATACTGCAATTATTACTACAATTGGTGTATAATATTTGGCAAACTTTGTTATGAAATTCTCTGATTTAGTTTTTTTGCTACTAGCATTTTCAACTAAATCTAATATTTTACTTACAGTAGACTCTCCAAATTCTTTTTCAACTTTTATAGTAATTAATCCATTTTTATTAATACATCCACTTAACACTTCATCTTGAGGTTTTACTTCTCTTGGAAGTGATTCCCCTGTTAATGCAGATGTATCAACCATAGATTCTCCTTCTATTACAACTCCATCTAATGGAATTTTTTCTCCTGGTTTTACTACTATTTCTTCTCCTATCTTTACTGTTTCAGGATTAACTGTTTCCAATTTTCCATTACGTTTTACAACCGCTATATCTGGTCTTATATCCATTAAACTGCTAATAGATTTTCTTGATTTATCTACTGCATAATCTTGGAATAATTCCCCTACCTGGTAAAATAACATAACAGCAACTGCTTCTGGAAATTCTCCAATAACAAATGCACCTATTGTTGCTAATGCCATTAAGAAATGTTCATCAAACACTTTTCCTCTAAATATATTTTTTATTGCTTTCCATACAATTTCTAACCCTACTATTAAATATGCTATTATATACAACCCTTTATTAATTAAATCATTTCCAAAAGGCACAAACATTGCTATTAAAAACAATATAAATGAAATTATTATTTGTATTAAACTCTTTTTCATGACTTCCTTGTATGATATATTTAATAACTTAAATAACCATACACTCCTTTCTTTAAATTTTTACTAACATTTAATATAA
>CALXCH010000072.1 GCA_944386735.1 uncultured Clostridia bacterium | reverse complement strand
AAATCATTTTATCATATTTTTGGTACTTCCTATTTATTTTTTATATCTTTGTGTGACATATCTATTGTAAACCTATACTTACCATATTTTTTTATATCTAAAATGTATAACTAAAATGAAAAAATATTTAAAAATCAGCTTTCTGACAGAAATGTCGTTCTAATTTAACTATAAGTATAATATAATAATTAAAATCTGATGTTGGAGGTAAAATATGATAAAGCAATATAGAAAAAGACTTAAGTTATCACAAGAAGAACTTGCAGAAGAAATCGGTATTAGTTCAAGACATTTGCAACGTCTAGAACGTAACGAAGAAAACACAAGAGTATCAACCTTCAAAAAGATTGTAAAAGCATTAGATATACCAGATGATGAAATTATAAAATTTATAAAAAATTAAAGAAGCTTTATTGTTGCAATAAAACTTCTTTTTATTTTTCCCTTGATACTTTAATTTTTATACACAGCATCCAAAATTTTAATCACTGAGGGCAATGCTTTAAAATTTACTTTTTAAAGTATTTAATATTTTTATTAAGACATATAAGATTCTTTGTATAATCATTATTTTGGTTAATATTCTAAACTATTGCTATCCAAAAGGAAATCATAAATACTCATTAAAATAATTCCATTATCATAGCGTGATCTTTTTATATTATCTCCCACTATTATTATTTTTTTGAAAAAATCATTTACATTTAATAATGATTTTTGTTCTTGTTGCACTTTCTCTGATGTTTTCATTTCAAGAGCTGACTGAATATATATTTTATTATTTCCTTTATTAGCTACAAAATCAATTTCTAATTGCTTTTTTGCATCTCCCTCACGTATTTCAACAGAACCAACATCCACATTGTATCCACGTTTCTTTAACTCTATATAAATAACATTTTCCATTATATGTGATATTTCTTCACTTTGTCTAAAATCTAAAAATGAATTTCTAATTCCCATATCTGTAAAATAATATTTTTGGGGTGTTTCAATAAATCTTTTTCCCCTTACATCAAACCTTCTTGCCTTTTCTATCATAAAAGCATCTTGCAGGTATCCTAAATAGTTATATATTGTTTTATCTGTCATGCTACTTGCTTTATCTCTTTCTTTAAAATTATTAGATAATTTTAAAGGATTAGTAAGACAGCCTATATCAGAAGCTATTATTTGTACTAGCATCTCTAATTCTTCTTTATTTTGCACTTTGTTTCTATCAACAATATCATTAATATATACATTATCCTTTTGTGTTCTTAAATAATTTATTTTACTATTATCGGTTTTTGCTAGTACTGTTAAAGGTAACCCACCATAAGTATAATATTCACTTAATGCCTTTTCTTCAGATCCATCATATACAGAATAAAATTCTGAAAACGATAAAGGATATACTCTTATTTCATCTCCTCTACCTCTAAATTCTGTTACAATGTCTGATGACAAGAATTTTGAATTGCTTCCGGTTACATAGATTTCCACATTATCTATATGCATAAATCCAATTAGAACTGATTCAAAATCCTTTACTTCTTGTATCTCATCTAATAGTATAAAGTACTTATTATTATCCTTGATTAAACTTCTTATATACTCATCTAATACGTCTGGATCTAGATACTTTTTGTTTTTATTCTCATCTAAACTTAATTGTATTATATGCTCTTTATCTATTCCTTGCTCTATAAGATAATTTTTAAATATTTTGTTTAATAAATAAGATTTACCACATCTTCTAATTCCTGTTATTATCTTTATAAGCCCATTATCCATTCTATCTATAAGTTCTTGTAAATAATAATCTCTTTTGATTTCCATGCGTTTACCTCCATTACGAATTTTTTCCGTTTGCGGAACTTTTTCGTAATAATTATATCACGAAATTATATATTTAGTCAATTTTTCATTACGAATTTTTTCCGTTTACGGAATTTTTTCGTAATGGATTTTAAATTAATTATATATATTATATGTAATTTTAACTATATTAATCCTTTTATAACTGATTTTTAATAAAAGTTGTTTTTTTGTCCTCATCCCCAAAAACAGCACCTTTCCAAAGCTTATTCCCTTTACTTTCTTTTGTAATTCCATAGCAAGTGTAAGTATTATAACTACAATAGTTTGTATTAGTACAATTGGTGGTAATTTATTTCTAATTTTTGTTATGCATGTGATTATATTAATTTAAAAGCAATAATTATAGATTTGTATACCACCAATATAGAAAAATATATAAGTAAATTTTTAGATTAGGCATTTTGCGTAGAGGAAATTAAGGGGTAGCAAAATGCCGATAAGCGAAGCTTAAATCTAAAAATTTACTCCAATCCCCTTAAAAATGTTTTAAGCAATGTTGTTTTTTGACCCCGTCCCAAAAAACAACACCTTGCCAAACCTTATTTCATTTACCTTCTTTTGTAATTCCATAATTGGTATTGGAAGTATTGATATAACTCCTACTATTAGCCACTGTGTGCTATTTAATGGAACTAAGCTAAATATATTTGCTAGTGTAGGTATAATAACTACTATTGTTTGAACAACTACACCTAATATAAAGCTTCCTATTAAAAATTTATTTTCAAGAATTCCAACTTTAAAGATAGATTCTTCACTTTTTATATTAAAACTGTGGACAAGTTCTAATACACCTAAAGCTACAAATGCCATTGTTCTTCCAACTTCTAATCCATAATACTTATTTCCTATGCTAAATGCTATTAGTGTTAACATTCCAAGCATTATACCTTCTACAATAATTTTATTCCATAGCCCATCTGCAAAAATTCCTTTTTTACTATCAACAGGTCTTCTAGTCATAATATTTTTTTCTGGTGGTTCTAATCCAATTGCAATTGCAGGAAGTGAGTCTGTTACTAAATTAACCCATAATAATTGTATCGCAAGAAGTGGTGATTTAAGTCCTAAAACTAACCCCATAAATATTGTTACAATTTCCCCTATATTTGTTGCAATTAAAAAGTGAATTGCTTTCTTTATATTATCATATATATTTCTTCCTTGTTTTACAGCTTTTACAATTGTAACAAAATTATCATCTGTAAGTATCATATCTGCTGCACTTTTAGCTACATCTGTTCCATTCTTTCCCATAGCTATACCAATATCTGCATTCTTAAGTGCTGGGCTATCATTTACTCCATCACCTGTCATTGCAACAACTGCTCCTGTGCTTTGCCAAGCTTTTACTATTCTTACCTTATGTTCAGGAGTTACCCTTGCAAATACCGAATAATCTTTTATCTCTTTTTCTAACTTATCTTGTGGTATTTTATCTAGTTCTTTTCCTGTTATTGCTTTATCATATTTTCCTAAAATACCTAATTCTTTGGCTATAGCTTTTGCTGTAACTATATGGTCTCCTGTAATCATAACAGTTTTTATTCCAGCACGCTTGCAAGTAGCTACCGCTTCTTTTACACCTTCTCTTGGTGGATCTATCATTCCAATTAGCCCCACAAAGTTTAATCCTGTCTCTACAAAACTAGACTCTATTTTTTCTGGCAAAACAGTAATATCTTTATACGCTACTGCTATTACCCTTAAAGCTTTCTCAGCCATCATTTCATTTTGACGTTCTATATTATGCTTTTCTCCAATAGATAAATTACATCTACTTAATAAAACATCTGGAGCTCCTTTTGTAATTACTCTATATCCTTTATCTATCTTATGTATTGTTGTCATCATTTTTCTGTTAGAATCAAATGGTATTTCATTTACTCTTGGCATTAGATGGTATAATTCAGTTTTATTTTTATTATACTTTAAAGCTCCTTCTACTAACGCTATTTCAGTAGGTTCTCCTTTTACATCTAATTTTCCATTTTCATATATAATATCACAATCTGTACACATGCTTGCAAGCTCTAAAGCAAAGTTATCATTATTTGATTTTATCTCTACAACCGTCATTTTATTTTGCGTTAAAGTTCCTGTTTTATCTGAGCAAATTACTTTACTGCTTCCTAAAGTTTCAACAGCAGGAAGTTTCCTAATTATAGCATGATTTTTTGCCATTTTAGTTACACCTATAGATAATACAATTGTAACTATTGCAGGTAAGCCTTCTGGTATTGCTGCAACTGCTAGTCCTACTGAAGTCATAAACATTTCTATTGGATCTATTTTCTTTATCATTCCAATTATAAATATTAATACACAAATTGCTAAACATACAATACCTAAAACCTTTCCCACCTGTCCTAACTTCTTTTGTATAGGTGTTTCTGGTGTTTCGTCTTCAATTATCATACCTGCAATTTTACCAACATTAGTATTCATTCCTATATCTGTAACCACTGCTTTTCCAGTTCCATTCACCACAATACTTGCCATAAATGCCATATTTTTCATATCACCTAAAGCTACATCTTTTTTAGCAATCATATCTGCATCTTTTAAGACAGCTTCTGTTTCTCCTGTTAGACTTGATTCTTCTATTTTTAAGTTATGACTCTCAAGCAGTCTACAATCTGCTGGGACATAGTTTCCTGCTTCTAAAATTATAATATCTCCTGGTACTAATTCTTCAGCATTTATTTCTTTGGCCACTCCTTCTCTAATTACTTTTGCTTTAGGTGGCGTCATTTCTTTTAATGCTTCAATAGATTTTTCAGCTTTTGCTTCTTGCACAACTCCCATAATTGCATTTAATATTACAATTGCAATTATAATTATTGAATCTATATAATCATTTTCTCCTTGAAAATACGAAACAACTGCTGACACAATAGATGCTATTATTAAAATAATAATCATAAAGTCATTAAACTGTTTTAAAAACTTAACTAATATACTTTCCTTTGGTTTATCTTTCAGCTTATTTTTTCCATATTTACTTCGCCTAAATATTACTTCTTCCTCATTCAAACCACTTTTCAAGTTTGTCTTTAAGTTTCTTACAACTTCTTCTTTTCTTAATGTTTCCCACATAATATCCTCCTTGTCCATTGGGGACGTTTCCTTTGCTCAAAAAATTTCGCATTTGGGACACTTCCTCAACTTTTCATTTGTTTCTTTTAATATCTATGTGGGACATACTGTTTTTATTACTAATTTATTTTTTGTTTTTTTAATTTTCTACTATATATATAAATTAAATTCTAGAAACAATGTTTATGTATAACCTACAATATTTTTTCTCTAAGAATTATTGTTTAGCTTTTACAAGCTATCCAAAATTTATCAACATAATCTTTTTCATTTGCATATTTTAATTCATCCACCATTTTCCCTCTTTTATTACTGCTTTCAAGCATTTTTATTAGTTTTTGATTTCTTTCTTTTAATTTTTCAATTTCTTTTTTAGCAGGAATAACATTACTTTTACATGAATTACATGATTTATGAACATATACTAAATTCCACAAATCATCAGAATATAGATATGACCAAGGAATAACATGATCTATACTTAAATCTTTTTCATCAATTTTCTTTCCACAAATAAAACATTTTCTTTCTGGATTCTCAATATCTAAATATTCCCTAAACTTTGATAAAGAATTTCTTTTTACTTTTTGTTCATCTATTATCTTCACTTTTTTATTTATTCGTGGTGAAATATTAAAAGTTTCTAAAATTAAACCCCACCTATAATTAATTAAATCAAATAAATCCTCACTATTCTCTTTTAAGACTTTTAAGTTTGTAGAACTTATTTTTATATAATTTTCACCTTTATTATATTGGTAAATTTCAGTATGAGTTTGTCCATCAATAAATATAAATCTCCAACTAACATCTGCTTTTAATGTCTTAACTGTTTTATTTATGCAGTAATTATATTCATTAGTCAAACTCTCTTTAATATAATTTTCCACTCTCTCAAATCTTTCCGGCTTTTTATTTTCTATACTTTCATAATATTCACCTATCAATTGTTTAGTATACTGTAATATCAATGGTGTTTCAGTTAAATTACTTCCTTGAATCAAATCAAAAAATATAGTTTGATTCCAATAATATTTAATAATTTTCTCAGCTATTTCTTTCAAACTAATTTCCACAATTTTATCCGTATATTCTTTTTCAATAGCAATTTCAACTAATGCTTTAGCCCATGCCATCTTATAAGTATTTGTATAGTTGCACTCACGAATTATTCTCTTAAACAAATTATAAAAATCATTTTCCATCTTTATACTCCTTCAAAAAATATTTTATTTTCTTTATGTCTTATAAAATTTTAGCATAAATTCTTTCAATACTTTCTAAAAATTCTTCAATGTATTTTGTTGTATTATATCATATATTCTATATACATCTATTAATTTTCATTTTAAATAAGTAATAGTTAGTGGTTATATAATAATTATGGCAAAAAAAATTGAGGTCATCCCATCCCAAAGCGACCCCAATTCCAAAATTGCTTAAGTAAGACTTTGGTCTTACTTTTTATTTTATTGTTTTTAATCATAATTATTCTTTATGGCTAATTGAATTATACAATTTATTTTTACTTATGTCAATAATTTTCTAATTTCACTTTTTACTAATTTCACTTTTTACTAAATTTTTATAACACATTTTTTATAAAAAATAAAAGATAACTTTTTATATTACTTATCTTGTTTTCGCTTTTATTTTTCAATTTTTTGTTTAACTTTTTTGTTTAACTTTATATTGACATTAACTATGTTCTCTTATATAATACTAATGTCAGTTTTTGAGACACTCACCAAGACAGCATAGTTGTATTAAGAAGCAAAAAATATTATTTTTTGTTTCTACAATGCAACTACATTGGTTGCAAATACTTCGTAGGAGGTGAGTGTTAGTGGAGACATTTTTAATTCTTGTTGGTCTGGGCTTCCTTTTTCTTTGTTTACGGCATTTTAGTTATACTTACTAGTTTTTCCAAATACATATTACGTATAAACAAAGAAAAAATTGAGGTTGCTCCCGCCAAAGATAACCTCAATTCTAAAACTGACAAGTAAGACTTCGGTCTTACTTTTTTTATTTTATTGTTTTTAATCATAATTATTCCTTATGACTAATCAAATTATACCATTTATATGAAAATATGTCAAATAATTATTGTTTTAAACTTATGTGTGAATTAGAACTATATACTAATGAACTATTAATAGTAAATAAATTATAAACATTTTCAGAGCATTTTACAGTTAGATTTGCATTTTCATCAGTTGCTGCATCATAGAAGCATTGATAATAATCTATATAATCATAGTCATCTATGTTTTTTCCAGAAACGTTAGCACCTACTTTTATTTCTCCACTCAACTTATAACATCTAAAATAAACAAATGTAATATCTTCAACACTTTCAGGAATATCTGAACCATTTATCAGATTATAACATGAATTAAAAGTTGCATGCATATCCTTTACTTTATTAGGTATAACAGGTGCCGTCTCTAAATTAGTACAACCATGGAATGCCCAACTAATATCTTCAGCATTATCTGGTAAAACAGGGGCTTCTAAAAGAATTGAACAATTCTCAAAAGCTGCTAATAAATTAGTTACATTTCCAGGAATCGCTGATGCGATTTCTAAACTAGTACAACCTTTAAAAATACCTCTCATATTAGTGATAGTATTTGGTATTACAGGCGCAATTTTTAATAATGTATCATTCATAAAGGCCTCTAACATACTTGTAACAGGTACAAATTCATTTTGAGATTGGGTTTTTATATATTGTGGTACTGTACCAATAATTTCTCCTTTATCAGTATGTTCTTGTGATATATATTTTACACTATATGTACCATCATCTAATTTGGTATATTCCCACAAGTCCATATCTATACTATTACCGTTTGTACCAATTCCTATTACTCCATTATTTCTTTCTTCATCTTGACTTTCTGGAGCCACCACACTTGCCATAACTTCGTTCCAATCTGTTCCTTTTTCAATTCCATTAGAAGTTATATTATAATCTCTCTTACTATCAACAAAATGAACTGTAAAAGTTCCATCTCCATTACTTACAACCGTTGCTTTTCCATTTCCAAAATGATTATCTATTGCATCTTGTAAATTAGATTGATTTAATTCTTGATAACCATTTTTCCCAATCATTGCACTTCTTGTAGCTAAATTAACACCTTCTTTTTCCTCTGCTTCTTCTGTTTTAGTTTTAGCATTTTGTGCTTGTGTTAATATCCCGTTATTTCCTGTTAACATTGCAATACTTACTCCTACTAAAATAAGTAAAACAATCATTGTAATTACTAAAGCAATTAAAGTTATTCCGTTTTCTTTTATTCTTTTGTTCATTTTATTTTACCTCCATTATAT
>CALXCH010000071.1 GCA_944386735.1 uncultured Clostridia bacterium | reverse complement strand
ACAAATTCTTCTGTTATTAGTAATGGTTCTAATGAGCCTAATCTTATTCTTTCTATTCCATTTATTTTATTTATTTCCTCTAACAAGTCTATTAATCTATAATTCTCATTTTTAAAGTCTTTTCCATATGATGCTATATGTATTCCTGTTATTACTACTTCTTTTATTCCTTCTTCTGCTATCTTTTTTATTTCTGATATTATTGCTTGAGGTTTTCTACTTCTTACTCGTCCTCTTGCATATGGTATTATACAATATGAACAAAATCTATCACATCCATCTTGTACTTTTATTACTGCTCTTGTTTTTTCTGTGTAAACTACGTCTCCAAATTCTACGAATTCCCTTTGTGACATTACATCTTCTATTTCTAATTCCTTTTTTCTGCTTTTTTCAAATTTTTCTACATATTCTACAATATTCTTTTTTTCATTATTTCCAAGTATTAGGTCTACTTCTTCTATTTTTTCTAATTCACTTTTTGCTACTTGTGCATAACATCCACATGCTACTACTATTGAAGATGGATTTAATTCTTTTACTCTCCTTAACATTTGTCTTGATTTTCTATCCGACATATTCGTTACAGTACAAGTATTTATTACATATACATCTGCAACTTTATTATGTTCTACTACTTCATATCCTTTGTTCAAAAATTCTTGTGCCATCGCATTTGTTTCATATTGATTTACTTTACAACCTAATGTTATAAATGCTACTTTTTTCATTTTTTACTCCTTTTAAAACAACATTTATGTCGCATAGGAAACGCCCCATGCGACATTTTTTATCTTCTTGGTTTTCCGTCTAAAGCATCTAAGTTATCTAGAGCTTTTCCTGTTCCTAATGCTACACAAGATACTGTGTCTTGCGCTATCATTACATTTATTCCCGTTTTTTCCTGTAATAATTTATCTAAACCATCTAGTAATGATCCTCCACCTGTCATATATATTCCTTTATCACTAATATCTGCTGCAAGTTCTGGTGGTGTTCTTTCTAATACTCCATGTACTGCTTCTACTATCATCATTGCTGGTTCTATTAATGCTTCTAACATTTCACTTGATTTTATTGTTACTGTGTTTGGAAGTCCTGTTCCTAAGTCTCTTCCTCTTATTTGCATTTCCGTATCTTGAATCTTTGGATATACACATCCTATATTTATTTTTAAATCTTCTGCTGTTCTTTCTCCTATTATGATATTATGTTTTTTCTTTATATACTTTACGATTGCTTCATCAAATTTATCTCCTGCAACTTTAATAGAAGTACTTACAACTGTTCCACCTAATGATATTACTGCAATATCTGTTGTTCCTCCTCCTATATCTACTACCATATTTCCACATGCTTTAGATATATCAATTCCTGCACCTATTGCTGCTGCTAGTGGTTCTTCTATTAAATATACTTTTCTTGCTCCTGCTTGTGATGCTGCATCTATTACTGCTTTTTTCTCTACTTCTGTTACTCTTGATGGAATACAAATCATTATTCTTGGTGCAAATATAAATTTTCCGCATACTTTGTTTATAAAGTATTTTAACATTTTTTCAGTTACAGTATAATCTGATATTACTCCATCTCTTAAAGGTCTTGTTGCTACTATATTTCCTGGTGTTCTTCCAAGCATTCTCCTTGCTTCTTGTCCCACAGCTAAAACTTCTCCTGTTGTATTGTCTACTGCTACAACAGAAGGTTCTCTTAATACTATTCCCTTTCCTTTCACATAAGCAATTACTGTTGCTGTCCCTAAATCTATTCCTATATCTTGTCCAAAGCCTAATTTAAACATGATTTACCTTCCTTACCATTCTTTTATTTCTTTTCCGTTACAGTTTCTTTACAATTATATTACATTTTTATGTTTTTATCAACCCTTTTTAATTGATTTTTTTGTTTTTTTATATTATAATATTTATGTCTTTAAATCAAGCTTTTTAAAGATAATTTTTATAATTTTTAGGAGATTTTTATGAGTGAGCCTAAGGTATTTATTTCAAATAGTGAAAATGAAACAAAACAGTTTGCAAAAGATTTTGCATCTAAATTAGATAAAAAATCAGTTGTTGTTTTAACTGGTGAACTTGGTAGCGGTAAAACTAAGTTTGTTGAAGGCTTTTTGTCTTACTTCGGACTAGAAAATGAGATTTCTAGCCCCACTTTTACTATTGTTAATGAATATAAAAATGAAAATGCTACAATTTATCATTTTGATGTTTATAGACTTTCTGATTCTTCAGAATTCTATGAAATTGGTGGAGACGAATATTTTGATAAAGGTATTTGTTTAATTGAATGGGGCGAATTAATTGAGGATGCCTTACCTAAAAATTATATTCACATAACTTTTAGTAAGGATGAAAATGATGATAATAAAAGGAGGATTTTAATTGAAAATACTTAGTATTGATACTTCTAGTAATGTTTGTGGTGTTTCTATTTTAGAGGACACGAAATTAATTTGTAAGTTAGATGCAATCGCTATTAATAGTCATTCTGAAACTTTGATGCCTATGATTAATGATGCTTTCAATAAGGCAAACTTGAGTCTAGATGATATTAATTTAATTGTTTGTGATATAGGTCCTGGTTCTTTTACAGGTATTAGAATTGGAGTCGCAACTAGCAAAGCTTTTAGAGATAGCAAAAATATAGATTTAGTTGGTATTACTTCTTTAGAATGTTTAGCAAGAGAATTAAGTGATGATATACCTAATAATTCTTTAATTTGCTCAATGATTGATTGTAAAAATGCTAATTGTTATTTTGCTTTATACCAAAAGACTAATGATATTTTAGATGTCTTAATAGCACCTGAAGCTGAAAATGTTAAGACTGCATTATCTATTCTTAATACTTATATAGAAGATAGTAAAGAAACTGGTAATATCTATTTTATTGGAGATAGTACAACAAAATATAAATCTGATATTGAAAAAATGATTCCTTATGGTCATTTTGCTAATCCTAAACAAAATCTTTTAAATTCTTACTATTTAGGACTTAGCGGTTTAGATTTTTATAATTCAGGTATCGAAGCAACCACTCCTGACAGACAATTAAATGACATTTTACCTTTATATTTAAAGAAGCCACAAGCTCAAAGGCAATTAGAAGAAAAAAATAAGGAGATAAAGTTTTAACATTATGGATTTTGATATTGATTATATGAATTTATCTGATTTAGAAACGATTCAAGATGTTTTAACTGCTGAATTTGACGATTTCTGGAATTATTCTATTTTAAAGGATGAACTGAACTCAAAAAATTCAACATATTTCGTGGCTAAAAGTAATCAAAACGTAGTTGGCTTTGCTGGAATGAAAATTATTTTAGATGAAGCTGAAATTATGAATATTGTTACTAAAAAAGATTGTAGGAATCAAGGGGTGGGTAAATTACTTTTGAAAAGATTATTGTTAGAAGCTAAAAATAAAAATATCAAAAAAATAAATTTAGAGGTTAATGAAGATAATATAATTGCTATTCACCTTTATGAAAGTTTAGGATTTATACAAAATGGTAAGAGGAAAAACTATTATGATGATAAAAATGCTATTCTAATGTCAAAAATTTTAGAGAAGTAGATTTCTACTTCTCTAATTTATTTTAAGTCAATTTCTATTTTTCTTTCTTCTTCTAATCTAATTTTGCTATATTTAACTCCACATATATCAAATAATTTTCTAGAAGCAATATTGTTATCTGAATCCCAATACTTATCAGATAAATAAATTACTTCTTTTATTCCTGATTGAATTATTAGTTTAGCGCATTCATTACAAGGAAATAGATCTACATATATTTTAGCATCTTCTAAATCTTTTTTGCTCCCTCTATAATTTAATATAGCATTTAATTCTGCATGACATACATATGGATATTTTGTATCTAAGTTTTCACCCTCTCTGGCCCATGGAAAATTTTCATCATCAAATCCATTAGGTGCTCCATTATATCCAATTGATAAAATTCTGTTATCATTGCTTACAATACAAGCTCCTACTTGTGTAGATGGGTCTTTGCTTCTCATTGCTGATAATTTTGCAATTGCCATAAAGTATTCATCCCATGATAAATAGTCTTTTCTTTTTTCTGTTTGCATATTTTTCACTTCCTAATTTTACAAATATTATTCATCGATTATCTCCCAATAACCATTTCTGTTACTTCCTATTCTTTTTATAATTTTTTTATTTTTTAAGACATTAAAATTATATTTCACTCCATCAATTGTTAAATTAGTTATCCTAACTATTTCTTTTTGTTTTATCTCTGGATTTTTTCTTATTAATTCTAGCATTTTCAATTGGCTTTCATTAAGCTGTTCTTTTTTAGTTTTTGGTGTAGTTTTTGGTGTAGTTTTTGGTGTAGTTTTTGGTGTAGTTTTTATATTTTTACTGTCCATATTATCCTTTCTAAAAGTAACCTTAAAAGTTCCTCTTATAATTTCAAACTCTGGATCAGACAAATTCATTTTTTCCATTTCTTCTCTCATTGTTGCTATACCTGTATGTCTATTTTCTACTATGTCTGTTGTATCTTCTAATAATCTTATTATTGTTTTATTTCTAACTTCAAGCATTTTATCTGTTCCCAAATCTTTTAACTTACTATTTCCATATAATTCACCAGGACTTAAGATTTCAATTCTGTCATCAAATATTCTTAAATAAATATAAGCTCCTTCTGTATTTCTACTATAATCTCTGTGAATAAGTGCATTTGCAATGGCCTCTCTTAAAGCCCTCATTGGATAAATAGGAACATCATGTCTTTTACCATCATCATCAATTATAACTCTTACAGGAATATTTTTTCTCACAAAGGATAAAGATTCTTCAAGCATTTCTTCTATTGTACCTTCTACCCTTTTGTTATCGTCAAACCTTTGTCCCATTTCACCAACGTCTCCTAATTTTCTTCCAGGCACAACTACACAAGCAATAAAAAGTTGTGGTAAAAATCCTTGTGGATATTCTCCAAAAACCATTAATCCAGCAAGTGTTGGACAAAGTACATCACCATTTTGTTTCACAATCCCGCTTAATTTTAATATTTTTTCATCTGAAAATTTTGAAAATTTTGGTTTTTTTGTTCTAATTATAGCTAAATATTTTTCTAATTTTTCTTTATCTAAATCTTCAAATTCAGCTCTTTTTATTGGTCTTAAATCTTCTTCAATTCCATCACTATAACTTAACAAACTATATACTTCATAATCTGTCATATGTTCATCAGAATCTCCTATTCTTATATACGAACCTTTATTAATTCCTGCATTTTTATAATAACATGGTTTCTTTTTTTGTGGCAACTCATTTATTTTTACCGCTAATAATTTCTTGCCCTTATAGATAATCGGTAAAAATTCTGGTCTTATTTTAGGTTCAAGAACACTTGTACACAAAAAAGTAAGCTGCTTTTGTAAATCATTTACATCATATACATCTTGTTCTATAAAATTATTATACTCATTTATTCCAAATATTATAATTCCACCATATTTATTTGCAAAAGCTGATATTGTATCATAACATTTTTTTGGAAATCCTTTTTCTGCAGTTTTTGCTTCAATTCTGTCTGTTTCTGTTTGATATTTTTGCATATATTCTATTGCTTTTATTATCTCTTTTTCATTCATTTCTACATCACCTAATTTATTTTTTATTTCGGTTTCAGCCAAATACTAGTTTTCCCATTCAAACTCCCAATCTTCTAATAGAACAGTGTCACCTTCACAAACTCCCATTTCTCTTAGTTTTGCATCTACTCCCATATTTCTTAAAGATTTTTGTAGATAATAGAATGATTCATTATCCTCCATATTTACTCTACCTATTAATCTTTGTATTGCTTTTCCTGTTACTATAAATACACCATTTTCCTTCTTTATTGTCCATGAATCTTTTTGTTCATCTTCTAATGTATATACCTTTTTATCTTCTACTTCTATTAAATCTTCTTTTGGAAGCTCTTTTAATTCTTTTGCCACCTGATCTATTAATTCTTGCACACCTTGTTTGGTTACAGCTGATATTTTAAATAATTCTAGTTTTTCTTTTTTAGCTAATTCTTCTACTTCTTTTAATAATTTTTCATCTTTCATTGCATCTATTTTATTTGCTACAATTATTTGTTTTCTTTCAGCCAATTTTTCACTATATTTTTTTAGTTCTTTATTTATTGTATAAAAATCTTCTACTGGATTTCTTCCTTCTGCTCCAGATACATCTAAGAAATGTAATAATAGCCTTGTTCTTTCAACATGTCTTAAAAACTGAATTCCAAGTCCTACACCTTCACTTGCTCCTTCTATTATTCCAGGAATATCTGCTATTACGAATCCATCTCCACCTTTTGTTTTTACAACTCCTAGATTAGGCTCTAATGTTGTAAAATGATAGTTGGCAATTTTAGGTTTTGCATCTGTTACTACTGATAGAAATGTTGATTTTCCTACATTTGGGAATCCTAATAATCCTACATCTGCAAGAAGTTTAAGCTCTAGTATAACTTCTTTTTCTTCACCTTTTTCTCCATCTTCTGCAAATCTTGGAACTTGTCTTGTTGAGGTTGCAAAGTGTCTATTTCCACGTCCTCCTCTACCTCCTTTTAAGACAAGTTCTACTTGGTTCGGTTTAGATAAATCAGCTATTACTTTTCCTGTCTCAGCATCTTTTACAACTGTTCCAATTGGTACTTTTATATATAAATCTTCGCCATATTTTCCACTACAGTTATTTCCGCTTCCATTTTCTCCGTTTTTAGCTTTAAACTTTTTATTATATCTAAAATCAATTAATGTATTTTTATCTTTATCTACTTGGAAATAGATACTTCCTCCATTTCCACCATCTCCACCATCAGGTCCACCTGCCGCTACATATTTTTCTCTATGGAATGCAATCGCTCCATTTCCACCGTCTCCTGATTTAATTATTATTTTTGTATAATCTGTAAACATATATTTACTCCTTCTTATTAAATATTATCCGTTCTTTATTATTCTTATCAATTTCTTCTATTGTATACACATAATATCCCTCATAATAATAGCTTGCATCTATTCCTTTCATGTATACTGTTCTATCATTTATTTTATCTGTTAATGCTTCTTTTAATAACACTTTAATTTCTGTATCCTTTATAGGACTTCTTTCCATTGCTAACAAATAATCATCTTTATCTACTTTGCTCCAATCCACTACTTGACCTAATTCTTTTACTAACATTCTATCAAGCCATATTCTAGTACTTCTACCATTTCCTTCTCTAAAAGGATGAGCGATGTTCATTTCAACATATTTTTCTATTATTTCATCATAAGTCTTTTGTGGCATTTTATCAATATTTTTAAGAGCTTCTTTTAAATACATTACAGGAGCAAATCTAAAATTTCCCTTTGAAATATTTTCATCTCTTATTTTGCCTGCAAAATAATAAATATCTTCAAATAGATATTTATGCAGTTTTGTAAGCCCTGAAAAAGTTCCTACATCTAAAGTTTTTAATATTCCTTTATCAAATAGTTTAAGTGCTTTTTTCTTAGATATCCTTTCTTCTTCCTTTGCAAGTTCTATAGAATCTATTATTCCTAATTTATTTTCTAAGACCATCCTGCCTCCATCTATTTTTATTTAAATTAATGATGTATCCCTTTTACGACAAAATGTCGCGTTGGGGACGTTTCCTTTGAACACATTTTGTCGCAAAAGGAAACGTCCCAAATGCGATATTACTCAAAATAATCTAGCTTCATTGCTTTTTTTACTTTTCTCATAGTTCCTTTTGCTACTTCTCTAGCCCTTTTTGTTCCCTCCATTAATATTTTATCTACTTCTTCTGGATGAACTTCATAATATGCTCTTTTTTCTCTTATTGGTTTTAATGTATCTGCTATATTTTTAGCAAGTTGTTTTTTACATTGTACACAACCACGTTTTCCTTCTCTACATTCGCTACATACTGTATCTACTTCTTCTTTTGTACTAAATAATTTATGATAATATGCTACCATACAAACATCAGGATTTCCTAAGTCATCTTTTTTTATTCTATGTGGGTCTGTTACTGCACTCATTACTTTCTTTGTTATTTCTTCTTCGCTATCTGATAAGTAAATTGCATTTCCTAGTGATTTTCCCATTTTTTCATTTCCATCTAGTCCTTTTATTCTTTTTTCATTTGATAATACTGCTTGTGGTTCTACTAATACTTCTCCATATATACTATTAAATTTTCTTACTATTTCTCTTGCTTGCTCTATTAATGGTAATTGGTCTTCTCCTACTGGTACTAATTCTCCTTCAAAAGCTGTTATATCTGCTGCTTGACTTACTGGATATCCTAAAAATCCGTATGTTACGCTTTCTCCAAATATATCTCTTTTTTGTGCTATTTCTGTTTTTACTGTTGGATTTCTTTCTAGTCTTGCTATTGTTAC
>CALXCH010000070.1 GCA_944386735.1 uncultured Clostridia bacterium | reverse complement strand
ATACAAATGTAGAAAAATACGAAGAAAAGAGGGAAAACAATGGAAGAAACACCAAAAAGAAATGACGGAAAAATAATCGAGAGAGACATCGAAAAAGAAATGAAAACGGCCTACATAGATTACGCAATGAGTGTTATTGTATCTAGAGCACTTCCAGACGCAAGAGATGGTTTAAAACCAGTACATAGAAGAATATTATATGCTATGTATGAAGATGGAATAACATCAGATAAACCATACAGAAAAAGTGCAAATACAGTAGGATCTGTTTTAGGAAGATACCATCCACATGGAGATAGTTCTGTTTATGATGCAATGGTAAGAATGGCACAAGACTTTTCAATGAGATATATGTTAATAGATGGACATGGAAACTTTGGTTCTGTTGACGGTGATGGAGCAGCAGCAATGAGGTACACAGAAGCAAGAATGTCAAAAATAGCATCATATATGATGACAGATATTGAAAAAAATACTGTAGACTTTATGCCAAACTATGATGATAGATTGCAAGAACCAACAGTATTACCTGCAAGAGTACCACTATTATTAGTAAACGGCTCATCAGGTATAGCCGTAGGTATGGCAACAAATATACCACCACATAACTTAACAGAAGTTATAAATGGAATAATAAAAGTAATAGATGAAGATAATGTATCAGATGAAGACTTAATGAAGATTATAAAAGGGCCAGACTTTCCAACAGAAGGATTAATATTAGGACGTGAAGGAATTAAAAAGGCCTACACAACAGGTAGAGGAAAAATAACATTAAGGGCAGAAACAAACATAGAGGAAATGAGTGGAAATAGACAAAGAATTATAGTTTCGTCTTTACCATATCAAGTAAATAAAGCAAACTTAATAAAAGCAATATCAGATTTATCTAAAGAAAAGAAAATCGAGGGAATTTCAGAATGTAGAGATGAATCAGATAGAAAAGATAAAGTAAGAGTAGTAATCGAGCTAAAAAGAGATACAAATGCACAAGTAGTATTAAATCAATTATTTAAACATACACAAATGCAAACAACGTTTGGCGTTATAATGCTTGCTTTAGTTAATGGAGAACCAAAAATATTAACATTAAGACAAGCTATAGATGTTTATATTCAACATAGAAAAGAAGTTATAACAAGAAGAACTCAATTTGACTTAGATAAAGCATTAGCAAGAGCTCATATATTAGAAGGATTAAGAATAGCTATAGATAATATTGACGAAGTAATCCAAATAATTCGTTCATCTTATGATGACGCAAAAGAAAGATTAATGAAAAGATTTGGTTTGTCAGATGTACAAGCACAAGCTATTCTAGATATGAGATTGAAAACACTATCAGGTTTGCAACGTGAAAAAATAGAAGAAGAATACAAACAATTAATGGAATTAATAGACCATTTAAGAGCAATACTTGCAAGTGAAAAGCTATTATTTGATGTAATGAAAGAAGAACTAATTGAAGTAAGAGATAAATTTGGAGATGAAAGAAAAACAAAAATAGTAGCATCAGAAGCTGAAATAGAAGTAGAAGACTTAATAAAAGAAGAAGAATGTGTAGTTGCTTTAACACACTACGGATATATTAAGAGAATGCCAATTGATACATATAGAAGCCAAAGAAGGGGCGGAAAAGGTATTATGGGAATGGCAACAAGGGAAAACGATTTTGTTAAAGAAATCTTTATTGCATCAACACATGATACTATTTTATTCTTCTCAAATAAAGGAAAACTATATAAATTAAGAGGATATGAAATACCAGAAGCAGGAAGAACTGCAAAAGGTACAGCAATAGTTAATTTATTAAGCTTAGATCCAGGGGAAAAAGTATCAGCGGTAATACCAATTCAAAACTTTGCAGAAGGAAAATACCTACTTATGGCAACAAAGAATGGATTAATTAAGAAAACAGCATTAAAAGAATATGATACAACAAGAAGAACTGGATTACAAGGAATAATGCTAAAAGATGATGATGAATTAATAGGTGTTCGTCTAACAGATGGAGAAGATAATGTTGTATTAGTTACAAAAAATGGATTATGTATAACATTTGATGAAAAAGAAGTAAGGCCAATAGGTAGAGTATCACAAGGAGTTATAGGAATAAGACTAGATGATGATGATGAAGTAATTGGTATGGAATCTGTAATAAATGGAGGAAAAGCAACATTACTTGCAATTACTGAAAATGGATTTGGAAAGAGAACAGAGCTTGATGAATATAGAGTACAAAAAAGAGGCGGAAGAGGAGTAATTACATATAAGATTACACCGAAGACAGGAAAACTAATAGGAGTAAGAATTGCAACTGAAGATGACGAAGTAATGTTAGTTACAGATACAGGAACAATTATAAGATTAAAAGTAAAAGATATAAGCATATTAGGAAGATCAACACAAGGTGTTACTTTAATGAGAACAAGTGATGGTGGAAAAGTAGTAGGAATGGAAATACTAACACCAGAAAAAGAAGAAATAGGAAATATGCTATAAAAAAATACCCCATTAATGATGTAAAATACATTAATGGGGATTTTTTATTTTCTAAACCTTAAATCATCTCCAAAGAAACAATAAATATCATAATAACCTGCAATTCTTGATCCAATTCTTTCTTCGTAATTTTCAAATATTTCATTAATATTTAAGTTAGTAGAAATAATTGTTTTAGTAATTTTATTATTTAAATTTAAAATTCTAGTATTTAAAATAGTAAATAATTCACTAAGTTTCATACTATTTAAATTTTCCGTACCTAAGTCATCAATAATTAAAAGGTCAGTTTCCAAAACGGATTTATAAATATTATTGTTGTTGTTATTATAGTTTTTATTCTTATTAAACTTGTAATCTATTACGCTCTCAAGGAGTACAGGCGCTGTTTGGTAAAGAACAGTTTTACCTCTTTTTAACAATTCAGCAGCTATACAGTTTGACATAAAAGTCTTACCGTAAACCTGTATTGCCAGTAAAGAGTAAATTTTTATAATTCAGATTATCAAAATTTTCTACAAATTCAATACATTTATCTTTAATATTTAAAATATTCTTTCTAGGAGATATATTAAATTTATATTTTGCAACATCAACTTCATCAGAGAAAATACAAGGATTAAATGTAGAAAAATTTTCTTTATCTAAATTAGACATATTAGATTTATTAAAAGAATAATCAAGTAATTTTTGCTTTAAGCAGCTACACATAGTTGTATTATAATTACTATCAGTAACATATCCTGTATCATTACAAAGCATACATTCATAATGAGGTTTTAGATAATCAGAAGGTATAGTTAATTCTTTAAAGATATTTTCTTTTTCTTGTTTTAAAGAAGCAACTTTACGTTTTAATTCTTCTTGTTCTTCCATTGAGGAACCATTTTTTAAAATATTTTTAGCTGTATTTATTGCAAAACTATTTAATTCACCTTCGATTTCTTTTAATTTAGGTACTTTTTCGTATAAATCATCTTTTCTTTTCTCAGCTTCTAGTTCCGCATTTAGCTTCTTTTTTTCGTATTCTTTTAGTAAAGAATTTAAAATTTCGTAAGCCATCTAATCCTCCTTGTTATTAGCATTACTATTTGCATAAAGAAAATCTAAATTATTATATTTACGTTGTTCATAATTCGTTTTCTTTACATTTGCCTTTAATGCTTTGGTTTCTTTTTCTTGTTTCTTTCTTTGCTCTAAGAATGCATTAACCTGGTCAGGAGTTTTTAAACCTCTTTCATGCCAGTCAGTAATAATTTTATTGATATAGTCAAAAGTAGGGTTTTGTTTAAAAACAGTTCTTTTTAAAGCAAGTTCAATAACATTCATATCATATCCAAAATTACAAACCCAATTTTCTATATAAGCTTCTTCATATTGAGTTAAGCCATTATATTTACCAAGCTTTTTAGCAATAGATTTTTTAATTTTATTTAAAGCTTCTTGTTGTTGGTAATATATATCTAAATCATTCCAAGTTTTAATTTTGTTAGAAGCCCAAGCTTCGGCTACAGTTTGAACATAGTTTCTATGTAATGCACTACGTTTATAGCAGTAGTCAAATAAAGCAATCATAACTTGTTCATCAAAGCCATATTTTCTAAACCATAAATCAATATCATTATACCAAGAAGGTCCCATAATTCCTTGAAAATACATATTATTAATATGTTCAATAGCTTTAGATCTAGATTTATTTTTAGCATTTTGCTCAATTTTTTCTTTAGAAAGAGTAAGATTAGGAGTATATAAATTATGAAGTGTTGCTTCTTGTAAATCTACTATAATATAACCAGTAGTCTTTTTTGTAATAAGACCATGTTCTTCTAAAAATTTAGTTCCATCATTAATCTCTTTTAAAGGAATATTTAATTTTTTAGATAAATCATTTAATTTAATATCTTTTCCATATTTAGATAAAAAGATTAAATATAAATATATTTTTAGATAATTTCCAGGTATTTCAGATAAATGTTCTGCAAAAAATATATCTGGAATTGGTGTTTCAGAAAATAAAAGTGGTTTCTCGTTTTGTTCTAATTTCATTAAAATCTCCCCTAATCTATTTGTAAGTTTGTATATCAAATTATAACTTTTTTAGACAAAAAATTCAAGTTAAATTTTTATATTTATTATATTATATTTCTTTTGTATTTTCTACTGTAAAAATATAGTTTTTGCCTAAATATAAACTTAAATAAATAACGCATAACAGTAACAATGTTTTCACCGTGAAAGCCTGAAAAACTAAGTAATAATAAAGGAAAACAAAGTGTAATAAAAACAAAAACTTTAAGATCAATTGAGTCAAAAATTAAATTAACCAAAATAAGAACAATGATATACCAAATTAAATTAACAAAAGCTGTAGTGTAGTCAATGATACCTAAAATTTTATTCTTAAAACGATAATTTTGTGGAAAAATAAATTTCAAAATGCAACCTCCTAACTTCTTATATTAGTAAAAGATTTTACAGATTGTGAAACTTCTGTGGAAATTCCACCTATAAATTGTCTTACAAAAGTATTTGCTCTAATTAATGCATACACTCCTCCAACATATACGAATTTATTAAATAAATTCTCTGCTGAATAATCCAAAGAAAATAAAATTAGTAAAACTAATGATACTATAATTTGGATAAATAATAAAGAAAATAAGTTCTTAAGCCATGATTTAAAGAACCAACTAGTAGAATCAAGACTAAGAGAAATAAATGCAAAAGGAGCAAGCAGAACAAATACTTTAATCATAATATATCTAAGTGAATAAGAAAATACTAAACTAAGTAGTGATATACTAAGAGTGCTTTTAATTAATCCATCTACGGAAAAGATATTTAAAGAATTAGTGTCAATAGCTACATTTGTATTTATTGTATTAATTAATTCAGAAAAACTAATTTCCTTACCAAAGAGGTTTTCTCCAAGACTTCTAATTGCTAGAGATATATTAGAATTTAAATCTAATATAATTTCTATAATAAAAAATGAGAAATTCATACAAATACCAAATAAAACAATTTTTATAATAAAACTAAAAGGAGAATCAACCTTATGGTATGTGATATGTGACATTAAATATTTAAATGCATAATAAATAATAAAGCCTAAAAGAAGTGAATTAGCAATAAGTAAAATACCATTAGAGGTTGATGTTCCAAATAGTTTTTCAAAATTTTGGTCATTTAAGATATCTGAATTAACAAAGGTTATTTGATCTAAAACCGAGTATAAATTATTATCAATTGAAGCAAATAATGTTTCAAAAATACTATTAATTGTACCTATAATTGTTTGTGTAATATTGTTTGCGTTTTCCAAAACAAGCCTCCTATCCTATTAATGATTTAATAGCAGAAAGGATTAAATCAATTGCAAGTATAAAAGCATATGAGAAAAGAGAACCTTTTATAATTTTTTTACCAGTTCTAATTTTTTCCTCATCACCAAAACTAAACTTTTTCATAAAGATCCCACTACCAACAGCTACGGCTGCAGCAGGTGTTGCAATTTTTAAAATCCAACCTTCTATTGATTCAAAAGCAGAATTGATTTTAGTAACAATTTCAGGGTCACCCCATGCAAAGCAAGAGCTTCCAATTGTAAATACAAAAATACTTGCAAATATAATTATTAAAATTAGATAAAAAATTTTCTTTTTCAAATAAATCATTCCTTTTCAAATTATTTAGGTTTTGAGGAAAGCCTATAACCTGCCATCTTTAAAATGAGGAAACATTTTTAACTTTTTTGGTGGGTAAATAATATTTCCATCAGATAAAAATGTAAGAGCGGTGAAAGTTTCTAAGTTTTGAGTGAAAAATTTAGAATCAAAAATATAATCATTTTGTAAATACGTACTATAACTTTCTGAAATATTAGAATTTTGAGAATTTAAAGTATTAGTAATATAGCTAAAATTTGTCTCTTTAGCACTTTCTGAAATACTTCTTGAAATCTTTTCTTTATCTTCTTTACCAAGCTGCTTTTGAGCTTCTTCTATTGTAAAAATATCATCTGTTCTAAACCAAATTTTATTAATTAAATTTTGAACAATAACTTTAACTGTGGCTTCATCTTTAAGAGTGGTTTTTAATGAAGAATAACTTTGAGTGCTAAGAATATTTATGCATTTTGCTTCTCTACTTAAAGAGAAAAATTCACCATCTGTCTTGCTTGCAAATTTATCATATTCATCACAGATAAATGCAGATGTTCTTGCTTTATTTTTAGCTAGATGCCTCATAACCTCTGTTTGAAAATCTAATTTTAAATATGTTGCAATAATTTTAGAAAGAGTGTCATATTCAAAAATATTCATATTTAGAACAACAATTTTTCCTTTAGACAAAACCTCATCAAAGCCTGTAAAAGTTAATTTATTTTTTGGAGAGCAGAACATACTTTTAACATCATAATCTGAAATAAAAGTACCAGTGATTCTGGTTATTTCTGAAATTAAAATTCCTTTTGTTCTAGAATCTAAGTTATTAAATTCTTTTTCAAAAAAATCTAAACTTTCGTTTAATTCATAAATCTGTCGATGACTAAATTTAGAAGAAATAAATAAATTTCTTAATATTGAAATTTTTTCTTTATAGTAATTAGGAATAGTGACTAACTTATGAAGTTCTGTAAAAGTAACATATCCATTATTATATAGCCTACATAATTTTATACATTCAGTAAGTACTTCTTCTGCTTTATCTAGCCAATAGCTTTCAGTATTATTTTCAGAAAATAAAAGTAAAATGGTTTTTAGTCTACTAGCCAGTACTTGTGCTTTTAAATGAGGCTTATGTAATGGATTGTAAAAAGTATTAGAAGCCAATTCAAGAACAATTAAATCATTTTCAAGATTATACTTTTTAGCATATTCTTTAACTTGTTTATAGTAATTTCCTTTTACATCTAATATTAACATACCAATTTTTTTACTTGGATTTAATGAATTATATTCTAACAATTGTTTAGTAAAAGGATACATAGCACTTGATGTCTTACCAGAACCAATTGTTCCAGTAATTAAAAAATTTTGGTATAAACCACTTTCTGGAATAAAGATGGTATTATTATCTTTATCTCTTCCTATTCTTAAAAATAAACTTTTTTTGAGATTTTTAGTGTCGTTCTTTGTATTCTTATTAATAATATTAGTTTTATTAGCTTTTTCTTTAAATTTAAATTTTATATTTTTGAATTTTTGAATTATTCTTAAAAATATTCTTGTATAAATAAAATTACCTATTATAAAAAAAGATATTGATGATGTAAAGATATAAGTTGTTTTAATTATTTTCCAGGTTTCGGGATTTTTTGAACAGATATCAAAAGGATGGAGCCCATAAGGGATTATAACTTCAGTTGCTGTATAAATTGGATTAAAGATTTTAAAGTTTATAAAACTAAAAATAAATAAAAATACAAAAGAAAATAATATACTTTTTTTAGAAACTATATAAAATTACCTCCTTTTTAAAAATATTTCTTTTTAATTTCTAATTTTGAACCTTGTTTATTATGAAATAAAAAGATACTAAATAGAGTATAAATTGAATATAAAGTGATAAAAAGATAAATAATAAATGTAATAAAATAAAAATTAATTAAACTAGAAATAATATCACCACCTTACAATTTTCAATATAATACAACATTTTTTTGATTTTGTCTATACTTTTTTGGGAATTTGTGATAAAATTATTATTAGGTTACAAAAAATAACTAAAAACAAGGAGGATTAAAATGAAATTTAATAAAGATACAAGAATTGGTGAATTATTAGAACAAGCACCAGAAAAAGCAGAAATATTATTAAATATGGGAATGCATTGTTTAGGATGCCCAGCTTCTCAAATGGAAACATTAGAAGAAGCTTGTGCAGTACATGGAATTGACGTAGAAGAAGTTGTAGAAAAACTAAATGAGCAATAATTCTTAAAAAATTCATAAAAATTACAAATTTTTTTCACAAATGTCTTGACATTTGTGAAAAAATATTGTAAGATATAAAAGCGTTATGAGTAAAAGCAACGCATATGGGCTATTAGCTCAGGTGGTAGAGCACTTGACTTTTAATCAAGTTGTCCCGCGTTCGAGTCGCGGATAGCTCA
>CALXCH010000069.1 GCA_944386735.1 uncultured Clostridia bacterium | reverse complement strand
CAAGAAACAAAGTGCCAAGAAGGACAAGTTGATTTAGAATATGATGGTTATGAAAGCTTTTGGAATAGCGCAGAGAAAAAAGGTTATTCAGGAACAGCTATATTTACTAAAATAAAACCTTTATCTGTTAAATATGGTATAGGAATAGAAGAACATGATAAAGAAGGTAGAGTAATTACTTTAGAATTTGATAAGTTTTATTTAGTAGATATATATACACCTAATTCTAAAAGAGAATTGGAAAGGCTTGATTATAGACAAGTATGGGAAGATGAGATAAGGAAATACTTATTAAATTTAAGTAAAACAAAACCAGTTATTATGTGTGGAGATCTAAATGTAGCACATGAGGAGATAGACTTAAAAAACCCTAAAACAAATACACATAATGCAGGATTTACAATTGAAGAAAGAACAAAGATGACAGAGTTATTAAATGCAGGTTTTGTAGATACCTTTAGATATTTATATCCAGATAAAGAAGATGCGTATACGTGGTGGTCTTATATGAGAAAAGCAAGAGAAAAAAATGTAGGATGGAGAATAGATTATTTTATAGTATCTAAAGACATTAAAGATAAAATAAAGGAAGCAACTATTTATTCAGATATAATGGGAAGTGACCATTGCCCAATAGGATTAGAAATTGGATTATAAATTAATAAAACAACAAATTAATTAAAAGGAGAAAGGCATGGAAGATAGAAAAGAAAAAATAAGAAAATGGGTTTATTGGTTTTTATTAGGATTAGCACTTGTTATTATATATAAGTGTTTAGATAATTTTACAGCTGTAACAGGCGTTATTGGTAATTTCTTAAGTGTTATTGGACCGTTTTTTGTTGGTATTTTCATTGCATATTTATTATATATGCCTTGTAGAAAGTTTGAAACTTTCTATAGAAGAAGTAAGATAAAACTGTTAAAAAGAAAAGCAAGGACTTTTAGTATTATTACAGTGTATTTAATAATTGTATTAATTTTGGTTATTCTATTTAGTTTTATTTTACCAGTTGTATGGGATAGTATAACAGATTTTGTAAGTAATATACAAAGTTATTATGAAATAGCAATTGATAGATATAATAGCTTACCACAAGATTCTATTTTAAAAAGTGAAGTTGTAAATGATTTTATAGATAGTATACAACATATTGATTTAAGAGAGTACTTTAATTTTGACAGAGTGATGGAATACATATCAAGTGCTATTAGTGCTATTACTGGATTAGTTGATGTTTTTGTTGCTGTAATTGTTTCTATTTATGTTTTAGCAGAAAGAGGAAAGATTTTAACATTTGTAAAGAGGTTTGCAGAAGCGGTATTTAAAGAAAGAACATATAAGAATCTTGATAAATATTATAAACATTCTAATGAAATATTCTTTAAATTTATAGCAAGTCAATTTTTAGATGCAGTAGTTGTTGGAATTTTAGTTACTATTGCAATGAGTATTATGGGCGTTAAATATGCACCACTACTTGGCTTCTTTATTGGATTATTTAATATGATACCATTTGTTGGAGCAATTATTGCCGTAGGTATTTCAGCTGTTATAACTTTAATAACTGGAGGTTTATCACAAGCTATTTGGATGCTTATTGTAGTAATTATTTTACAACAAATTGATGCAAATATTATTAATCCGAAGATTGTTGGTAAGTCATTAAAAATTAGCCCAATATTAGTTATTTTAGCAGTAACAATTGGTGGAGCTTATTTTGGAATATTAGGTATGTTCTTAGCTGTTCCTGTTATTGCTGTCATTAAAATACTTACAGAGGATTTTGTTGATTATAGATTAGCAGTTAAGAAAGCAGGAAAAGTAAATGAGGAATAAATTAGGGATAAAGTCTAATTATGTGCTATCACTATAATATGAAGAGAAGGGAAAATACATGCCACAAAGTATTATAGAATTTTGTACAGAAAAGTAATGTTAACATATTAAAGAGGTTATTAAATGCTATCAATAATTTTGATAAAATATTGGAAAAAATGAAGTGTAGACATGAAGATAAGTAATTAATAAATAGAAGGACTAGAAAATTTCTAGTCCTTTTTTCATAGATAAAGTACAATTTAAAATATTTCAAAAACATTTTTGAATTTGAAAGTTTTTGAAATATTTTTCAAAAACTTGAATAAAATATAGAAAAGTAGTATAATATATATAGGTGATAAAAATGAAGATAATAAAAAGAGAAGAATATTTAAATAAATTAAAAAGTTTTAAGGATAAACATTTAATAAAAGTAATAACAGGAATAAGAAGATGTGGTAAATCTACATTATTAGAAATATTCCAAAAATATCTTTTAGAAAATGGTGTTTCTAAAGAACAGATAATTACAATAGATTTTGAAAATCCGGATTATAGAGAATTAAGAACAGGAGAGAAATTATATGACTACCTAAAAGACAAATTACTAGACGATAAAATGAACTATATATTCTTAGATGAAATACAAAGTGTAGATGAATTTGATGTTGCTGTTGATGGATTATATATAAAAAACAATGTTGATATATATATAACAGGATCAAATGCATATTTATTATCTTCAGATATTGCTACATTATTAACAGGCAGATATGTAGAAATAAAGATGTTACCGCTATCTTTTAAGGAATACTTATCTGGCTTTGATAACAATGAAGAAATATCAAGAAGATTTAGAGATTATCTAAGATATGGTTCATTTCCTCAGACATTAGAACTGTATGATAATCCGTCAGAGATACAAACTTATTTAGATGGAGTATACACATCTGTTTTATATAAAGATGTAGTTAATAGAAGAGAAATAAATAACAAAGGTATTTTAGAGAGTGTTACTGAGTTTTTATATGATAATATCGGTAATTTATGTTCTATAAAGAAGATTAGTGATACTTTAACTTCTGCAGGAAGGAGTGTATCGGTTCATACTGTTGAGAACTATGTTAATGCATTAATAGATAGTTTCCTTGTATATAAAGTTCAAAGATTTGATGTAAAAGGAAAGAAATTATTAAAAACACAAGAGAAGTATTATGTTATAGATATAGGATTAAGATATTATTTATTAGGACAAAAAGCAGGTAGAGATATGGGACATATACTTGAAAATATCGTATATTTAGAATTGCTAAGAAGAGGATATAAAGTATATGTGGGTAAATTGGATGAGTTAGAAGTTGATTTTGTGGCACAAAACCAAGAAGGATTAATGTATTATCAGGTATCAGCTACAACTAGAGAAGAGAGTACTTTACAAAGAGAGTTAAATCCTTTAAAGAAAATTAATGATAATTATCCAAAAACAATTTTAACATTAGACGATGACTTGGAAGCTGATTTCGATGGAATAAAAAAAATAAATTTAATAGACTGGTTATTAGACAATAAAAATTAGTTGTAATAATTTTATAAAAAACTTTAAAAAACCTTACGGAAACAGTTGACTTGTGAGCCAATTTGTGGTAAACTAACTAATAGAATTTACTAAAAATGGATTTTTATACCCAAAATATTTAGATAGGGTGGTTAAAATAGAAAGAGATAGTATTAGTTAAAACCTAATAAAATAGCACAAAAGGAGTTGAAAAAACAAGATTTTTTCGATTGCTTTTTTATTGTCGTTTTTAAGGGAAACATAATCTTTAAAATCCATTTTGGAATTTTTATTCAGTTTGAAATTAAAAGAAGAGGAATCAAATTCAAGGAGCCCTAAGCTTTTAAGCTTGTGTGAGCAGACAAGTTTGAAACTTAGACAAGCAATTTGAATTCTGAGAAGGACTTCTTTTAAGAAATATATTATTTCTGCTTAAATATTTTTTATGAGGTGATTTTTTTGAAAATAAGAGAAATTAAGCACGAGAAATCTTCTCGTAAGGATTTCGCAAAAGTTGGTGATTTCATTGAAATGCCTAATCTTATTAAAGTCCAAAAAGATTCATATGAATATTTCATAAAAAAAGGACTTGGAGAGGTATTGAGAGATATTTCACCAATTGAAGATTATTCTGGAAATTTAGTTCTTGAATTTTTCGATTATTACATGGAGGATAAGACAAAATATTCAGTAGAAGAAGCAAAAGAGAGAGATGCTACATATTCTGCAAGATTACATGTAAAAGTAAGATTAATTAACCGTGAAACAGGTGAAATTAAAGAACAAGAAATTTATTTAGGTGATTTCCCTCTTATGACAGATAGTGGAACATTTATAATAAATGGAGCAGAAAGAGTCGTAGTAAGCCAGTTAGTACGTTCACCAGGGTGTTATTATGGAGAAGAATTTGATACAAAAACAGGAAAGAAAACATACACATCTACAGTTATGCCTTTAAGAGGAGCATGGCTTGAATATGAAACAGATGGAAATGATATTTTCTGGGTACGTGTTGATAGAACAAGAAAAGTACCAATAACAACATTATTAAGAGCAATAGGCCTTGCAACAGATAGTCAAATGTTAGATTTCTTTGGCGATGAAGAAATGCTTAAAACAACAATTAGTAAAGATACAGTAAAAGACCAAGATGAAGCATTAATAGAAATCTATAAAAAATTAAGACCAGGAGAACTTCCAACAGTTGATGCTGCAAGAAACTTATTTAATGGATTATTCTTTGATAATAAGAGATATGATTTAGCAAAAGTAGGTAGATATAAATTTAACCAAAAATTATCATTAGCATCAAGAATAAAAGGAAAAGTAGCAGCAACAGATATAGTAGATAGCGAAACGGGAGAAGTTTTTGTTCAGGCAGGAGAAACAATAGATGACGAAACTGCAGAAAATATTCAAAATGCAGGAATAAATACAGTTGATATAATGTTCTTAGATAAACAAATAAGAATAATAGGAAATGGTACAGTAGACATTCATAAAGTATTACCAAATGTGGATTTAAGTAATTTACACATTAAAGAAGAGGTTAACTATAATGTTTTAAAAAATATTATAGAAAATACAGATGAGAAAGATTTAGTTAAAACAATAGAGGAAAGAATGGATGAACTAGTACCAAAACATATTACAACAGAAGATATGTTAGCATCTGTAAACTTCTTATTTAACTTATCACATGGATTAGGCGGACCTGATGATATAGATCATTTAGCAAACCGTAGAATTCGTTGTGTTGGAGAATTATTACAAAATCAATTTAGAATTGGTCTAGCAAGACTAGAAAGAGTCGTTCGTGAGAGAATGACAATACAAGACTTAGATGTAGTAACACCACAAACATTAATAAACACAAAACCTATTACATCAGCAATAAGAGAATTCTTTGGAAGTTCACAATTGTCACAATTCATGGACCAAACAAACCCATTATCAGAATTAACACATAAAAGAAGAATTTCAGCATTAGGACCTGGAGGATTAACAAGAGAAAGAGCTGGATTTGAGGTTCGTGATGTTCACTATACACATTATGGAAGACTTTGCCCAATTGAATCTCCAGAAGGACCAAACATTGGACTTATATCAGCACTTTCATGCTTCGCAAAAATTAATGAATATGGATTTATAGAAACTCCATATAGAAAAGTAGATCCAGAAACACATAAATTAACAGATGAAGTAGAATATATGAGTGCAGATGTAGAAGACAACTATATTATAGCTCAAGCATCTGAGCCAGTTGATAAAGATGGACAGTTTATAAATAAGAGAGTAAGAGTAAGAAGAAGAAACGAAATAATAGAAGTTGATAGTGATAAAGTACAATATGTAGACATATCACCAAAACAATTAGTATCAGTTGCAGCAGCAATGATTCCATTCTTAGAGCATGATGATGCAAAAAGAGCTCTTATGGGTGCTAACATGCAACGTCAAGCAGTTCCACTAATGACAACAGAAAGTCCAATAGTAGGAACAGGGATTGAATATAGAGCTGCAAAAGATTCTGGAATTTTAGTATTAGCAGAAGATGACGGAGTTGTTGAAAAAGTAACAGGTAGTAGCATAACTGTAAAATATAAAAATGGAAAAACTGTAGTACATAAATTACGTAAATTTAAGAGAACAAACGGCGGAACTTGTATTAATCAAAAACCAATTGTTAAAAAAGGTGAAATAGTTAAAAAAGGTGACGCTATAGCAGATGGACCAGCAACATCTAATGGAGAGATGGCACTAGGTAAAAACGTATTAGTAGCATTTTCTACTTGGGAAGGTTATAACTACGAGGATGCTATTTTAATAAATGAAAGATTAGTTAAAGATGATGTATTTACATCAATTCATATTGAAGAATATGATTGTGAATGCCGTGATACAAAACTTGGTGCGGAAGAAATTACTCGTGATATTCCAAACATTGGTGATGATTCATTAAAAGACTTAGACGAAAATGGAATTATAAGAATTGGTGCAGAAGTAAGACCAGGAGATATTTTAGTTGGAAAAGTTACACCAAAAGGAGAAACAGAGCTTACAGCAGAAGAGAGATTACTACGTGCTATCTTTGGTGAAAAAGCAAGAGAGGTAAGAGATACTTCTTTAAGAGTACCACATGGAGAAGCAGGAACAGTTGTAGATGTAAAAATATTTACAAGAGATAATTCAGATGAATTAGGACCTGGTGTAAATCAAATAATTAGATGTTATATAGCAACAAAAAGAAAAATATCAGTTGGAGATAAAATGGCAGGACGTCATGGTAACAAAGGTGTTATTTCAAGAGTTTTACCAGAAGAAGATATGCCATTTATGCCAGATGGTACACCAATAGATATTTTACTAAATCCACTAGGTGTTCCTTCTCGTATGAACTTAGGTCAAGTTTTAGAGGTACACTTAGGAGGAGCTGCAAAAGCTTTAGGATGGAAAATTTCAACACCAGTATTTGATGGTGCAAATGAGAATGACGTAAAAGAATTACTAAAAAAAGCCGGAATGAGTGAAGATGGAAAAACAATTCTTTATGATGGAAGAACAGGAGAACCATTTGATAAACCAATTACAGTTGGTGTTATGTACATGTTAAAATTACACCACTTAGTAGATGATAAAATACATGCTCGTTCAACTGGACCTTACTCATTAGTAACTCAACAACCTCTTGGAGGAAAAGCACAGTTTGGAGGACAACGTTTTGGAGAAATGGAAGTTTGGGCATTAGAGGCATATGGTGCAGCATACACTTTACAAGAAATGCTAACAGTAAAATCAGACGATGTTGTAGGACGTGTTAACACATATGAAGCTATTGTCAAAGGTGAAAACATACCAGAACCAGGAGTACCAGAAAGTTTTAAAGTACTTATAAAAGAACTTCAATCTTTAGGATTAGATGTACGTCTATATACAGAAGACAATAAAGAATTAGAATTAAAAGAAGATGTAGATGATGGTATAGAATATGATCCAAGTAAAGATGGTAAGATTTTATCAGAAGACCAAGTGATTTCGGAAGAGGATTTAGATGGATATTCTGAAGAAACAGCTGCCGATGATGAAATGGATGAAGAGGATGATGCAGTAGATGATGGTAATGATGACTTATTTGATTTACCAGATGATGAAGGCGAAGAAATGATATATGGTAATGACCTAGCAAATGATAATATAGATAATGATAATGACGATATAGAGTAATAATTTATCAATCAATAAAATAAAAAATAAAATTAACTGAATAAATTCTAAAAAGGAAAGAAGCGACATTTTAGTTTGCAAGAGCGGTGGATAGCCTTCTTTACCTGTTTTAGAATTACCCGTATAAAAAATAAAGTCTTTTAGACAAAGAAGGGGGAAAATAAAAAGAGTGGACGAATTAAATACTTTTAATAAGTTAAAAATTGGAATAGCATCAGATGAAAAGATAAGAGAATGGTCAAAAGGAGAGGTTAAAAAACCGGAAACTATTAATTATAGAACATTAAAACCAGAAAAAGATGGACTATTTTGTGAGAGAATATTTGGACCAGTTAAAGACTGGGAGTGTCATTGTGGTAAATATAAAAGAGTAAGATATAAAGGAATTGTTTGTGACAGATGTGGTGTGGAGGTTACAAAATCAAAAGTAAGACGTGAAAGAATGGGACATATCGAACTTGCAGCACCTGTTGCACATATTTGGTATTTTAAAGGAATTCCTAGTAGAATTGCTTTAATGCTAGATATTTCACCAAGAAATCTAGAAAGAGTTATCTATTTTGCTTCATATGTAGTAATAGATAAAGGAACAACTAATTTAACTAAATGCCAAGTATTAAATGAAAAAGAATACCATGAGGCAGAAGAAAAATTTGGAAAAGGTTCTTTTAAAGCTAAAATGGGAGCAGAAGCAATAAGAGAATTACTAGAACAAATAGATGTAGAAAAATTATCAGAAGAAATCAAAAAAGAATTAGAAACAGCAAGTGAACAAAGAAAAGGAAAATTAGTAAAAAGATTAGACACAGTAGAATCATTTAGAATTTCAGGAAATAAACCTGAATGGATGGTAATGAATGTTGTACCAGTTATTCCGCCTGATTTAAGACCAATGGTACAATTAGATGGTGGTAGATTTGCAACATCAGACTTAAATGATTTATATAGAAGAGTTATAAATAGAAATAATCGTTTAAAAAGATTATTAGAATTAGGAGCACCTGAAATAATTGTACGTAATGAAAAAAGAATGCTTCAAGAATCAGTAGATGCTTTAATTGATAATGGAAGACGTGGAAGACCAGTAACAGGAGCTGGAAATAGACCATTAAAATCATTATCAGA
>CALXCH010000068.1 GCA_944386735.1 uncultured Clostridia bacterium | reverse complement strand
CTTGGATGAGCTTTTTTATAAATATCTTTTAATCCTCCATCTTGGAATTGCATATACACTTGTGTTGAAGAAATATCTGAATGTCCAAGCATTGTTTGAATTGCTTTTAAATCTGCTCCATTTTGTAAAAGATGAGTGGCAAAAGAATGTCTTAAAACATGTGGTGTAATATCTTTTGTTATATGAGCTTGTTCTTTATAATATTTAATAATTTTCCAGAAACCTTGTCTTGTTAATCTTCCACCATTAACATTAACAAATAAAGCTTTTTGGTTTTCATCTTTTATCATTATATCTCTTGCTTCTTCAATATATTCTTTTAAAGCTTTTAAAGCCATATTTCCTAGAGGTATAGTTCTTGTTTTTTCTTTATTTGCATTTCTACATGTTACATAACCTTCATCTAAATTAACATCATCAATATCTAATGAAATAATTTCTGTAACTCTCATACCTGTAGCATAAGCAAACTCAAGCATTGCTTTATCACGTGTACCTTTTAAATCAACATCTTTTGGTTGGTCTAATAATAACTCAACTTCTTTAGCTGTTAATACGCTAGGTAATCTTTTTTCTATTTTAGGTGATTTAATATTAGCTGTTGGATCTCTTTTTACTTTCTTTCTTTTTAATGCATATTGGTAAAAAGATCTAATTGATGCAATAGCTCTAGAAATACTAGAAGCTTTTTTACCTTTATCTTGTAATTCTTTTATATATAAATTTATATCATCTTCGCTTACTTTATTATAATGAAGACTATATGACTCTAAAAATCTTCTGAATTGTTTTAAATCTCTTTTATATGATTGTAATGTGTTTTCTGATAATTTTTTTTCATTTTCTAAGAATTCGAAATATTGTTTTAATTGTCTTTCCATAACTTTACCTACCTCTAATCTTTAATAATCTATTTACATAAACTACATATGTTATATCAAACATTTTAAAAAAAGTAAATACATTTTTCTAATTTTTTTGACATTTTTAGAAATACTTAATAACAGCTTTCAAAATATTAGTAGAAATAAATATTTCCACTATTGATGCAACTAACATTACCACAAGCATCACTAATGAAAAAACTGTATGTCTTACTATTTCTAATTTAATATTTTCTTTTCTATTATCTTTTACAATTGATTTATATAATTTAAAACCACTTACAGCTATTCCTAAAATTGCAGGTATTAGAAACATACTTGGAAGCAATAAATTAATAAGTACAAATATTAATCCTTTTGCCATTCCCATAATTGTTACGCAAACAGAAATCGTATATCCAAAACAAAAGCCCCTATAGATTACAAGTCCAAAAACAACAGGGATACCAATAACAGTAGTTCCAAAGAACCATATTATAACTCCTAGCATTACATTTTGGAAAATACTTGTTTTTAATAAACTTATACTATCTAAATTCTCTGTTTGTTTCATTTTCTCTATAAAATTATTTAAATATTCTTGTACTTCTGCTTTTTCAGCCTCCTGCATGTTATTTACAAAAAATACTCCTAAAAATATTCCAATTACAAATAATAAGGTTACAATTATATATTCTTTTTTATTATTTAATATATGCTGTTTTATAGTTTCTTTAATTCTTAAACCTTTTTCCTTCATAAAAAATCTCCTTATCGTTTATACATAATGTGTATTCGATAAAGAAATTTTTAGAACATTTCTATTCATTTTTTACAGAAACTTTACCATAGTTTCCTCCTCCACCTGAATGAACCACACAGTTTCCATTTCTTGCATTTTCTATATTGTTTGCAACTTTTTCTCCTACAACTGCTTCTATATCATCTTTAGTTAACTTGTGTAATATATTCATTTCTGTTTCAAAATTATCTAATAACTTTTGAACAGTTTTTCCACCTACACCTGGAATAAAACCTAATGGTATTTGGTATATATATGGTGGCCTATTTTCTGGGCTTCTTGTTTCTTTTTTATCTTTTATTAATTCTATTCTATCAAAAACTCCAAAAGTAACATTTTTTCCACCACAATATGGGCATTTATCTACTGGCTTACTTGTTTCTATTGACCTATTGCAATCATCACAATATGTTCTATGGTACTTTCCAAGCTTTGGATCTAACCCATAGTTTGCTAAAATTTTTCTTCCATCTTCATTTTTCATAGCTTTTACAATTTCTTTAAATGAAATATCTCCAACTAACATTTTATTATATTCTCTTGCAATCTTTGGTAAAGAATGTGCATCTGAGTTTGTTAAAAATGTTTTTGGCTCTAATTCAGATATTTCATCTGCTAAAAATGTATCTGCACTCAAGCCCAATTCTACTGCAAATATTTTATTAAACTTTTCTTTAAATACATATTCTAATCTATCTGTGCAATTTCCATAGTAACTCTTATATGGAGTAAAAATATGAGCTGGAACTAATATCCCATTATACTTTTCTACCATATCTATTAAATCATATCCTAATAAATCTGTTCTTTGTGTACTTAATGTTATATTTTTTAAATGATGGCTAAGCTCTTTTGAAAACTTCTTTATATCTCTTAAATGTGGAAAATAACATAAATTATGTGCTGCACCTTTTTTACCATTTCTTCCCTTTTCAGAAGTCTCTACTTCACTTCCTAAAATTATACATACTTTATCCTTATATATAATTCCTCCATCTTCTAACTCATATGCTTCACCTGTTTTTAAAAACTTTTCTATATCTTCAATTACATATGGTGATGCACAATCTATAATTCCTACAACATTTATTCCTTTTCTATCTGCACATTCTTTTGCAATATTAGCAAAATTAAGTGACCTTGCTGCTGTTATTTTAATTGGTTTTCCATTTTCACTTCTTCCTATGTGTACATGCAAGTCTGCAAATATTTCGTACATTTATATTACTCTCCTATCTTTTCTCCTACATCTTCACCTAAATGTTTCATTATCTTTTCTGCTGTTTCTTTACTAAATAATGGTCTATTTGGATTTTTTACATTATCAAACATATCTTTAGCCATTTTTTCTTCTTGTTTTTCCATTAATTTATCAATTTTAGGTCCATAATTATAAGCAACTTCTTTTATAAAATTAACTATTCCGTTTGTTTCATTATGAATTTTTACTAACCTTCTTAGTGCAGTCATATTTACTAATTCACTTACATTTATTTGTTCCATAAATTTTACAAAATCTATAAATGTTTCCATATAACGATTATATTCATCTTTTAAGTTTCTATGTTCTAAAAGTACTAATGCTTCATCTGGTTTAAAACCTATTCTTTCTGGTCTATCTAAAAGCATTCCCCCAAATTGATCTACTAATTCTAGAATATCACTTTCTCTTTCTCTTGGATTACTGCCACTATAACGATTTACTTCTTCACAAATTTTACAAAATCTTTTACTAAATCCTAGTGTAGCTAAATATTCAGCTCCCTTTTTTGCATATTCATGGATACTTTCAATATCTTGGGCATTATCTACTTTTTTTACATTGCAAAGTAAAGATGCAGTTAATAATAAGTTTTTATCAACTTCTATTTTTGAATAGTTCAAAAACATCCTTGCTATCTCTGTTTTAAATACAACTGATTTATTAAATAATATCCTATTTTTTTTAGATAAATAATATACTATTTCCATTTTAGAAGCTAAATCTTTTTCTCCTAAAATATAGTCTGCAAAAGTATCCATCAAAATCCTCCTATGTAAAAAAATTCTCTTTTGTTCATTATCATACACTTTTATTATACTTAAATACGTTAAATATTTCAATATTTTTTCTAAATGTAATAAAATTGTAATATAAAAAAGCAAAGGCCACACAAATTTATTAAACGTGTGGTCTTTGCTATCCTACTTATAACTATCGTATCGATTATTCAATGAATAATCTTTTTTATATATTTTTCAAAGTTTTTACCTGCATATTCAACATACCTAGTGTATGGCACATAATCATTAAACTCTAGACACAAATGATTATCTTTTATAAAAAGTTTATATTGTCCTTCTGAATAATAATCAGAAAGAGGTCTTGTACTCACCAAAGCAAACTTCTTTGGATCAATAACTCCTCCTTGGTTAAGTTTAATAAAAACATGTTTAAATCGCATAACTGGACAAATTGAAATTGCTGGTATTTTTCCTCTTGGTACCTTTTCCATTATCATTGTTAAGTAAATATTAGAAATTGGTATTTTCTGATAGTCTTGTGAAGTAGGCTCTTCCATATTTCCTCCCAAAATACTTATTTTCCAATGTTGCTATATAAACCTGCGAAAACAGGAGAATTAAATTAGATGCTAAATTTTTAGCATGCATATATTATAGCACTTTTTTTAAAGATGTCAACAATTATGTAAAATTATATAATCACAACTCTCTTATTGCATTTCTAGCTAATTCATCACATCTATTATTTAACTCATTATCACTATGACCTTTTACTTTTATAAAATTAACTTTATGTATTTTTGTTAAATTATATAATTCTTCCCAAATTTCTTTATTTTTTACAGGTTCTTTTGATGCTGTTTTCCAATTATTTTTTACCCAATTATAAATCCAACCTTGTTTAAATGAGTTTACTACATATGCACTATCACTATATAAATCAACTTCACAAGGATATTTTAATAATTTTAGAGCTTCTATTACGGCTGTTAATTCCATTATATTATTAGTTGTTTCTTTTTTTCCTCCAGATATCTCTTTTTTATTTTCATTATAAATTAATACTGCTCCCCAACCACCTGGTCCTGGATTTCCAGAGCAAGCACCATCTGTATAAATTGTTACTTTATCCATATTTTTCATACCCTTCCATTGTTTTTTTATCCATTTTATGGTAATATTATAACAGTAATTAAAGAAATATACAAGGAAGGATTTAAAATGGGAAAAGTTTTAGGTATCATATGTGAATATAATCCATTTCATAATGGTCATTTATATCATTTAGAACAGTCTAAAAAAATGACTGGTTCTAATTATACTGTTGCTATTATGAGTGGCAATTTTACTCAACGTGGTAGTACTGCTATTATTGATAAGTGGTCTAGAACAGAAGCTGCCTTAAAAAGTGGAGTCGATTTAGTTATAGAACTACCTGTTCTTTATGCTACGTCTAGCGCTGAAAATTTTGCTGAAGGTAGCATACACATTCTAAATTCACTTAAAGTTGTAGATTATCTTTCTTTTGGATCTGAAACTTCTGATATTGAAATTTTAGATGAAATTGCAGATGTACTATATAAAGAGCCTAAAGCTTACAAAGGCATTTTGTCAACTGAGCTTAAAAAAGGTCTTTCTTTTCCAAAAGCACGTGAAAATGCTTTATTAGCATATTTGAATGATAGCAAAAAATATGAAAATATTCTTTCTTCTCCTAATAATATTTTAGGAATTGAATATATAAAAGCCCTAAAAAAATATAAAAGTAATATTAAACCTATTTCCATTACAAGATTTGAAGCTGGATATAATGATATTAATTATTCTGGAAACATTGCCAGTGCAACTGCTATTAGAAATATTATTAAAAATGGAGGTTTTGAAATTTTAAGGAAACTACTTCCACCTTCTAGTTTTGGTGTTTTAATGGATAATATTAAACAAGGTCATGTGGTTCCTGATTTATCTGTTTTTGAAAGACAAATTATTTATAATTTAAGGAAAATGGATACTTCTGAAATTGCTGAACTCCCTGATGTAACAGAAGGACTAGAATTTTCTATAAAAAAAGCTGCTTGTGCTTGTAATACTATTCACGAATTCTTAACCCTTATTAAATCTAAAAGATATACCACTACAAGAATTCAAAGAATTCTATTATATGCTTTACTTGGAATTACTAAAAAAGATATGGCTTTATCTAAGAAAGTTAGTCCTTATGTTAGAGTTCTAGGTTTAAACAATAGAGGTAAATTTATAATATCTGAAATTGCTAAAGCTAATCCTAAACTTGAAATTATTACCTCTGTAAAACGCTTTGTTGATAATTCTACTAACAGGAATTTAAAAATTATGCTCGATAAAGATATTTTTGCAACTAATGTATATACTATTGGCTATGATTTCAATTCTTGTAATAATTTAGACTTTACTAAAAAAATAGTTACAATATAAAAAAGATTACTAAAACTATAATTTAGTAATCTTTTTTATTTATCCATTATAGAACTTTCTATTTACATATTTTTCTAATATTCTTTTTGTTGGTATACAAGTATTTCCTGGTAAATTATTCATATCAAACCAATCATATTTTACTAATTCTTCTGTTTTAGGTAATTCTATTTTTCCAGTATATTTTTCTGCTAAAAGTCCAAATGTTGCATATTGAGCATACTCGTTTACATCATTTTGTACACTTATAACTTTTATCTTGCTTACTTCTAAATTACTTTCTTCTTTTACTTTTCTAATTCCTGTTTCTTCTATGGTTTCTCCGAATTTTATTTTTCCACTTGGAAGTGTCCAAGTTCCTTCTAATCTCATGTTTGACTCTGCTTTTTTTGTATCTCTATTCTTAATAACATTAATTTTTTATCTTTTTTATTATAACTCCTAATCCTACACCAATTCTTTCCATATTCTATTCTTTTCTCAAATATAATAACTTCAAAAGAATTATATCATATAAAAAAAGCCACTCAAGAAATTCTTGAGTGTTTATTTAGAAATTTCATCATTTTGTTCTTTTTTTCTTGTTGGAATTTCAACTAATGTACCGTCTTTATTAATATTATATCTTTTTGTTGCTAAATCTTCGGCTAGATCCAATCTATGAGTCGTAAGTATTAGCATAACATTTTTCCTTTTAGCATAATTTTTTATCATTTCTAGTTGTTCTCTAATTAGGCTATTTTCTACATTTCCAACTGGTTCATCTACTATTATAACTGATGCACCATCATCTATTCTATAGAACATTTTAGATAATGTAAGTCTTCTTTGCTGTCCAGTAGAAAATTCTGTAAATTTTTTTGAAGCCAATTGTTCTAACAAATCTGGAGAATCGAATTTTAATTCTCTTAATATTTTTTCTAGTTGCAATTTCTCATCAGGTGTTAAATCTGAGATGCTTTTATGACCTGTAATTTGATATAATACATTAGTTTCATTCCCTAAATTTATACTTGGTCTAAATGCAATATATTCATTGCCTAAATTGTCTACCTTCTCACCATTATCTAATTGTATTGCATGTCTATTATTTATATCTCCTCGTTTTAAAAATCTTAGAAAAGTACTTTTTCCTGCACCTGATTCTCCAGATAATAAAACTACATCGCCACGTTTCATACTAAATTCTGATATATTTAAAGATAGGGAATACTTTATTTCACCAGTATTATAATCCTTTTTGGGATAAAATTGTCCTTTAAAATCATGAATGGAAATAGAATCAAAAGGATGCTTTGCACCTTCTAAAGGATATACTTTTTCGTCCATTTGGTCTAATATGCATTGAACTTTTTGGCAAAGTTGTTGAAAGCTTTCTTCTTCTTTTCTACTATTTAAGATTCCTTGAGAAGCCTTAATAAAACCTTGGCTAATTCCTGCAGCAGCTTGTATACTTAATAATGCTTCAGCTAAAGATTTTCCATCAATTTTACCATTACCTTTAATTTGAACATTTCTATTAATAAATGAACCAGCAATAATCGCTGTGATTAAATCCAAAAAAGCACTATAAAGAAATCTTTTGTTATCAAGTTTATGTTCTAAATTTTTTTCTTGATCAGTAATTTCTTGTATACCTTGCATAGCAATCTCTTCTGCTTTAGAACTAATTTGTTCATTTTCTATAAAATCGTGGCTTAGCCTATTTTCCTCATCTTGCAATTTGTAAAGTGTATCTTTATCCTCAGTTTTACGTAATGTTTGTAACAATTTTAATCCACAAACAACTATAGACCCCATAGTTATTAAAGAAGCATTTTGTTTACCTTGCTTACCTTGATTTACATTACTTTTACTATTTTGAGCAAGTGCACCTAATGTAGCAATTATTCCAAGACCTAATCCTAAATAATTTTCCAATTTTTTATAAGATAGTCTACTAAATTGCCCTTCATATTCTTTAAATATATCTATAACTTCTTCGGCCGACATACTTATATCATATGTTATTTCTTTTTCTTTTCCATCTATTATTTCAGTTCTTGTTTCTTGTTTTATAATTATTCCGTCTCTAGAAGCTTGAGCTATTCTATAATAATCGCTTAATGAATCCATTCTTTCTCTTGTTCTTTGTTCTGTCATATAGGCATCAGACAATCTCGATACAAAATCTTCCATTACACCTCTATAGTTAAAAATATTTTTTCCTACTCTACTTATATCTTTATTTCCTAAAAGTATTTGAGATTTTTTTAAATTGAAACCTTCATAAATTATTTTTTCTACAATTCTTAATCCAATACTTAAATCTTTCAAATCCGGAAGATATATTTTACCAGTTTTTGAAGAATTCTTTAACTTTCGTTTTGGATTATTAGGTGAAGAAAGAGATGCTAGAGCTGTTCTAATTTTATCAGTTATGATTTTTATAGAAGTACCACTTTTACCTTTAAAATTTTTTTTCATAAATTACACCTCACGACAAGATAAAAAAATATACTATAATTATATCATTTTTTAGCGAATTTATCAATTTATATGAAGACCAATCAGAAATTATAATATATAAAAACTACATAGCAAATAATTTTGAATATAATTTGAATAATAAAAATTGCTAGAATACAGTAATTCAATACTTTTAAATAATTTTATGTAAAAATCATAACCACGTGTAAAACGCGTGGTTTGAACAAGCCCTAAAAGGGCATATAACATTGCCAGCGCCTAAATGAC
>CALXCH010000067.1 GCA_944386735.1 uncultured Clostridia bacterium | reverse complement strand
TCTTCTTTTTCTTCTTTACTTAGTAATGGTAATTTGGATGTGTTTACTCCACATATTTCTACCTTGTTATTTAACAAAAGAAAAACCTCCTTTAGAACTACTTAATTTAAGTATTTCCAAATTTGGTTTTTTTATGCGCTGTTTTTTGACCCCGTCCCAAAAAACAGCATCTATTTTATCCTATTTTACTTGATATTTCTTTTTTCATTTTATTTATTATCTTTTTTTCCAATCTTGATATATAACTTTGAGATATTCCGAAGCTCATCTGCAACTTCTTTTTGTGTTTTTTCTTCTCCCGTTTTAAATCCAAATCTCATTTCCATTATATTCTTCTCTCTATCATTTAATTTAGAAATAGAACTTTTAAGCAAAGCTTTATCTACTTCATCTTCTAAATTTCTAGATGTTATATCTGGTTCCGTTCCTAATATATCTGACAACAATAACTCATTACCATCTCTATCTTTATTTAATGGTTCGTCTATTGAAACTTCTCCTTTTGTTCTATTATTTTTTCTTAAAAACATTAATATTTCATTTTCTATACATCTTGATGCATATGTTGCAAGCTTTATTTTTCTATCTGAATTAAATGTATTTACTCCTTTCATTAATCCTATTGTTCCTATTGATATTAAGTCCTCTATTCCTATTCCTGTGTTTTCAAACTTTTTTGCAATATAAACTACTAATCTTAAATTTCTTTCTACTAATACTTGTCTTGCTTCTAAGTTATCCTCTTCTGATAGCTTTTTTATATATTCTTCTTCTTCCTCAGGTGGTAATGGTGGTGGAAGTGTTTGACTTCCTGCTATGTAAAATATCGGCAAATATTCTATTTCGTTATCTTCATTTAAGTATCTTGCACAAACTGTATTTATTTTGTGTTTTAAAAATTCTAGTATTTTCATTTTTATCAGCTCCTTTTGCCAAATTGTTTCTTAAACAAATTCCATTCCCATAAGAGCTCTATACTCTCCTCTTTTTGTTAAAGATTTATCGTATATTCCAAGTATCACATTTTCTTTTATTTCTGCTACTTCTTCATTGTTATCTTCTTCACCTTTTATTACTTTTAAATATTCTGGTTTTATTCCTATTAACATTCCATTTTGTTTTCCTAGTGATGAAAATGGAATTAATTTTAGCTTTGAAATATATTTTATTCTTATTTCTTCTGGAATTTTTTCAAAATCACCTCCTATTATTTCTTCTAGGTGATTTAATATTTCTTTGGGTATTGAGTCATATAAAAGCGAACGTTCTATGACCACTACAGGTAGATTTGTTATTGGTTCTTTTAACATATTGCCTGTATCTACCAGTGCTTTAGTTCTTATTATCTTACCATTTAGTTTTACCTCAATTTTATAAATCATATCTTTTTTGGTCATTTTTCTTTTTATTATTTTAAATGCTGTTATTATAATGATAAATGCTACTATTGCTGCTAATATTACTGTTTTTAATGGATATGTCCCTAAAAATAATCCATTTTTCATTAAGATGTCTTGAGGTTTTACTATGTAGATTAAAGCAAATGCTGCTCCCCCAAATACAAATGAAGTTAAATAGAAAAATAATAATTCTTTGCTTAAGGTTTTAACAGTTTGTGGATTATATGCAATATATACAATAATTACTGATAATATTATTTTTAATATAAAGTTTGAGTAAATTTTTAAAAATCCCGTATATGCTACAATCGTATATATTGCTCCAAGCAAACTTCCCAAGATTAATCTTATATGCTTTATCTTTATTTTTAAGATTAATCCAGTTGCAAGTAAAATTATGTAATTCATTATTAAATTTTCCATTAATACTACATCAACATAAATGGTCATATCATCACCTGTAAATATTATTCTACTCTTTTTATTTTAAAAAATCTGTCTTTTCTTATATGCGAAAAAAAGAAATAATCGAGCATTTTCGATTATTTCTTTTATATAATACTTTTATTTAATTGTATGTCAGATTATTTTACCTATTTTTTCTTTTTTATTTTAATTTTTATTTCTATTTTTTCTTAAGAAAGCAGGTATATCTAAATCATTTTGTGATGAACTTGGCTCATGGCTTACTGGTATTGAATTTATTTTTTTCTCCCATGTTTTAGATGCCATATTATCTACTCCAATACTTGAGATTGGTTCATTCTTTTCAAATCCTGTTGCAATTACTGTTATTTGGATTTCGTCTCCCATTGATTCGTCTGTTACTGTACCAAAGATAATATTTGCTTCTGGGTCTACGCTGCGTTGTACAAGTTCTGCAGCTGTATTTACTTCATGTAATCCTAAGTTATCTCCACCAGTAATGTTAATAATAACACCTTTTGCTCCTTCTATTGAAGTTTCTAGTAATGGACTTTGAATAGCTTCTTTTGCTGCATCTTCAGCTCTATTTTCTCCTGATGCTCTACCAACACCCATATGTGCCATACCTTGATTTAACATTATTGTTTTTACATCCGCAAAGTCTAAGTTTACTAAACCTGGAATAGCAATTAAGTCTGAGATACCTTGTACACCTTGTCTTAATACATCATCAGCCATTTTAAATGCTTCTATTATTGATGTTTTACGATCTACTATCTGTAATAGTTTATCATTTGGAATTACTACTAATGTATCTACTTTTCCTTTTAAACTTTCAATTCCTCTTTCTGCTTGTGATAATCTCTTCTTTCCTTCAAATGTGAATGGTTTTGTTACAACACCTATTGTTAATATTCCCATTTCTTTAGCAGCTTGTGCTACAATTGGTGCAGCTCCTGTTCCTGTTCCTCCACCCATGCCAGCTGTTACGAATACCATATCTGCTCCTCTTAGTACTTCTGCAACTTCTGATTTGCTTTCTTCAGCTGCTTGTGCACCAACATCTGGGTTTGCCCCTGCACCTAAACCACGAGTGATTTTTTCTCCTATTTGGATTTTTGTTTTAGCTTTTGATACTTGCAATGCTTGTCTATCTGTATTAACAGCAATAAAGTCTACTCCCTTTATATCTGCTTCAATCATTCTATTTACTGCATTATTTCCAGCTCCTCCTACTCCTATAACTTTAATAGTAGCAGTTCCGTCCATCATTGTCACATTGTTATTGTTCTCATCATTATTGTATTCCATCATTTAGTTTTTCCTCCCTTTCTTATTTCAACCTTTTTTTACAAGTTATTCCCCTTTTTGCTAAATGAGCATATATTAAAAATTAATACCTAAATTATGAATAGAAAAATTCTTTTATTTTTTCTAATACATTTTTTATAAAACTTTCATTATTTTGAGTGTCAATACTGCTTGATACAGTTTTTGCAAATGGTCTTGCTGCAATATAGCGTACTAATGCATAGCTTGTTCTATATGCTGGTTTTACTGTGCTTATTGCTCTTCCTGTTGATATTTTTACAGGTATATTTAAGTTTATTTTTCCAGCTACATCACTTTTATTAATGTTTACTATACCTTGACCTGTTAATACTACATTGTTTATTTTTTGTTTTAATCCATGACTAGTTATATCTTTATTTATAATTGAGAATATTTCTTCAATTCTTGCCTCTATAATTTCTATCAATTCTGAACTTTTTATTATTTTATTTCTTGTATTATCTTTGCAAGTATTTAAAATAATATCATTGTCATTATCAATAAAAGATTTTAAAGCTAGCCCATATTGTCTTTTTAATTTGTCCGCTTCTTCTTCAGAGATATTTAGTACAAGTGCTATATCATTTGTTATATTATCTCCTCCTAACGGAATAGAATTGGTATATAAAAAGGTTGAGCCTTCAAATACACCAATATCAGTGTTTCCTGCTCCAATATCTAATAGCATAATATTATCATGTAATTCATTTGTATCTAATATTAAATTTCTTTCAGCTAATGTTATTGGAACAATTCCATCTATTTCAAGTCCTGCTTTTTTAAATATATTATGTAATTGTCTTACATAATCTTTTTCTGCAAGTATTACTTGTGCACTAATTGTAAAACTAGCACTTAAGTTTCCAACCGGATCACTTACTACAGTTCCATTTTCTAATGTTATTTTATCTGGTACAACATCTATCAATGTTTTACCTTCTGGAATTTCTATATCCTTTACTTGCATTATAGCATTTTGAACATCTCTTACAGATATTCCTGCATATTTGTCTTTAGCCTCTTTTGTTATACTATTTTGCACTATTGTTACATACTTACCTGGAATTGTCACGTAGGCAGAATTTATTTTTAGGTTAGTCTCATCTTCAGCATCTTTAATAGTTTTTGCAAGGCTTAAAATTATTTCATCTTCATTTATTATTTTCCCCTTCTTTAGTCCATTACATTTATATGAGGTGTTGCATATAATTTCTATTTGGCCAAAGTTGTTTACTTCTCCTACAACGGTGCAAACCTTACTTGTCCCTATGTCAACGCCCACTATGATATCTCCTATTGCCAACTTAATTCCTCCATTTTTTAGTATAAATTTCTTAAGTGTATATATATTACATTTTTTTAAAAAAGTCAATAGAAATTGTTATATTTTTGTAATATTTTTGTAACACGTTTGTAACAAAGTCTATACACTAGTTTTCTTCTACTTTTGCTTCAGCTGTTTCTTCTTTTTTCTCTTTTTTCTTCTTTCTTTCTTCAAATGCTCTTACCCATTTATCCACAAAATATCTTCTTATAATTGCTAGATTTACAAACATTCTTCCAACAAATACAACAATTGCTGCTAAGTAAATATCAACATTTAATTTTTGTCCTAATATTGTTAGCAAAATTGCAAGTATTGCATTTCCAAAAAAACCTGTAACAAATATTTTTAAATCAAAATTTTTGTTTATTACTGATGTGATTCCTCCAAATACAGAATCTAAAGCAGCTACTACTGCAATTGCCAAATAACTTGAATATGTATATGAAATCATTGGTACATTCATACCAATCAAAGCCCCTAATATACATCCTATTAGTATTGCTATAAAAATCATCTTTTTCCCTCCTAATTTTCATTTTTATTCCATATATTTTGTTGTTATTTCTCCATTATATTTATAAATAGTTACTCTATTTTCTTTCTCAATTGTAACATCTTGTCCCTTTTTCTTCATTTCATCAACTGCTCCTCCATTACCTATTAAAGAGCTTTCTAAATAATTTGAATCCCCTATTGCTTTTATTTTATATGGGGCAAGTATTCTTTCTCCATTAACCCTTATAACACTTGCAGCATCAATGTAAACTATATCGCTCATATTAATTATTCTTTGGTCATTTATTGATATTGCTTCTGCTCCTGCAAGTTTCAAAGCATTTACAATTACTAATAAATCATCTGCGGTTATGTCTTCTACTTCTTCATTATTTGTTTCATTTATAGTAATTATAATTCCTTGTCCTTCTACATCAGTTTTTCCTAATGACATACTTATTTGTTCTAGTTCCGAATCCATTAAATTGCTTGTTTCTTCATTTGATTCTTTATTATTTTTATATTCTTCTATCTTATTTACAGTATCTTCATATTGCTGATTTACTTCATCATATCTTGTTTTCCAGTTTGCAAGCTCTGTACTTAGGTCTGATTTTCTCATGTTTTCAATTGAAGTAACATCTGCTTCATTTACTATCTTAAATTGCATTGTCATAACTAGTACTAAAATAAAACACACTATTCCTGCTGTAATAATCATTGTTATTTTACCTTTTTTCATCTTCTTTTTCATTCAGTTCCTCCTTCCTAGTCTATTGATTTTGCATATTGATAATTAATTGTTCCTGTATATTTTGGTATTGTTATATTGTTTGATTTTTCCAATTTTACTTCTATACTATAATCTTTTAGTAATGCTAAATATCCTCCTGGTCTTTCTAATGCTGCTAACTGTTCTGGAAGTCCTATTGCTTTTATTTCAAATGGAGCTCCTACTTTTTCTCCGTTTATATCTATTATATTTCCTCCACAAATAATTCCTGTTGTTGGTATTATTCTTTGGTCATTTATTGATATTGCTTCTGCTCCTGCATTTTTTAATTCATTTATTACACTTAAGACATCAGTATCATGAACAAGCAACATACTTGGGTCTAAACTACTACTTGCGTCTTTTTTACTATCTCCTAATGTTACAATTACACCAGGTCCTGTTACTTCTGTTAGGCCTATTATTTTATTTCCTTCAGTTATTTCTTGTTCTTTTTGTTGCAAATCACTATCATTTTGAGTTGCACTTTCCCTTTCTTTTTCTAGCTCCGCTTCTGCATTTGATAGCTCTTTTACTTTATTATCATATCTTTCTTTATATCTTAATACTTCTGCTCTTAAATTATTTTCTTCATAATCGTTACTAACTGTTGAATTTGTGTTATTTACAGTTCTTACTTGTACACATATTCCTGCAGTTAATGCAAAACACATAATTCCTAGTACTATTGCAACAACTTTTTTATTCTGCATAATCTCACCTCTTATACTTTTTCTCTAAAATATGGATGAAATCCATTATTTAAATCTCCGTCTATAAATATTTCTCCTTCTTTTCCTTTTTCTTTTTCTACTATTGCTTGTACATATAACATTTTATTACTTAAGTTACTAGCATCTCCCAAGTGTACTGTTTTTTTCTCATCGTTTAGATATATACTATATTCGTTTTTATCGCCAATGTCAATAGTTGTGACTTGTCCGTCTAAACCAGCTTCTTTTGTTGCATTCATTATTTTTATTACTTGCTCGAGTCTTCCTAAATCTTCTGTATTTAATCTATTTCCTGGTACTATATCACTTTCACTTGTTGTAGCTCCTTGTATTACTGGCATACCTCTGCTGTCATCAGAAATCTCCAAAATATAACCTTGCGTATTTATATAAGCATATTTTCCCATATAATCTATATTATATGTTGCCACTCTTTCTGTAACATTTATTTCCACTGTGCTTGGAAATTTTCTATGCACCTCTACACTTTCTACATATGGATTTTCTTTTATATTGTTTACAACATCTCCTTTATAAAATTTAAATATATTTTCTCCCGGTTTTAGTCCTGACAAACTAATAATCGTATCACTAGGTATCGTAATATTATCTATTACATTTATGTCTGTTATGTTAAAAATCGGTGAAGTTAATGCAAAAGTAATTCCTCCAGCTATTATTCCTACTAACAAAAATAATTTCACAAAAAATTTTATTCTTTTTATTCTTTTTCTTCTTTTCTTTTCTTGTTTTGTTATTTTTCTTCTTTGTTCTTCGTCTTTTTTTATTTTATTTTTATTAGTCATATTAATTACTGTATCTGTTTCTAAATCAAAATCTTCTTCATTTTCTATTTTCTTTTTTTGATTAATTCTTTTTTCTCTTTCCTTTTGCTTTTTCCTTTTCATCATCTCTTCAATTAATTCTTCATTTTCTTCCTGTTCCATATAATATGGATTTATTCCTTTGGTTTTTCTTGGCAATTTAAGCCCTCCTTTTGGACAAGTACTTATTTAATTAAGGGCTTTTAGCCCTTAACCATTTCTATATCTAATCCTAACTTTTGAAGTTTTGCTATGAAACCTTCATAACCTCTTAATATATATTCTATATTATCTATTTTTGTTATTCCTTTTGCTACACTTCCAGCTAAGACTAGAGCTGCTCCTCCTCTTAAATCTGTTGCTTTTACATTTGCTCCATAAAGTTTTTTTACTCCTTTTACTACTGCTGTTTTTCCTTCTATTGTTATTTTAGCTCCCATTCTTACTAATTCTTGTACATATTTATAACGATTTTCAAATATATTTTCTACTACTACTGACGTTCCTTTAACTGTTGCAAGCACGCTCACAAATATTGATTGCATATCTGTTGGGAACCCTGGATATGGCATTGTTTTTATATCTACTGCTTTTAATTTTTTGGGCACTTTTATTTCTATTTGATTTTTTTCTACTTTCAAATTACAACCCATTTCTTCTAGTTTGTCAATAACAGGTGTTATGTGATTTGCATCTGCATTTTTTACCAATATATTAGTTCTATTAATTGCTGCTAAACACAGAAAGGTTCCTGTTTCTATTCTATCTGGCATAACATTATAACTCACATCCCTTAATTGTTTTACACCTTCTATTTCTATATGACTAGAACCTGCACCTTTTACTTTTGCTCCCATTCTATTTAAGAAATTTTGTAAATCTATTATTTCAGGTTCTCTTGCTGCATTATTTATAACAGTTACTCCCTCTGCCAGACAGCTCGTAAGTATAGCATTTTCAGTAGCTCCGTACACTTGGAAAATCTAAGTCGATTTTTTCCCCTACTATTTTATCACAAAAGCACTCTATATTTCCATAGTTTTTGTTAATATTTATTCCTAATTTTTCAAAAGCCTTTAAATGTAACTCAATTGGTCTAGTTCCTATGTCACATCCTCCTGTTTGTGATAGTTTGTGGATACATGAATTTTAAATGAAATGCTAAGCCTCCGTTTTCGTAGAGTTCTTTGTACATTTCATCATTTAGGTTATATTCTTCTTTTTGCTTTCTTGTTATTTCTTTTGGATCAAATACTACAATTTTGTCAAATAGTCTTGATAGTTCTTCTTTTGTTAGTCCATTCTTTTTGATATCATCTATTGCTTTAAAGATTAAATCCTCTTTATCTTCTAGCTTATTTAATGTATTAAATTTTGTTTGTATTTCATCTAATTTTTCTTTTTCGTTTTTTAACTTTTTTTCTAATTCTTGCTTTTTGTCTTTATATATAAATTCTGGAATTAAGTCATTTAGCTTATCATCATACACCTGCTTGAATTGTTTTTCTAATTTTTCTATAGCTTGCTTTTGTTTATTTAAGTCTTTTTCTAAAGAGTCTTTATTTGTATTAATTGCTTTTACATTGTTCATTACAAAATCTTTAAATTCTGGATTGCTAATTAAGTTATCTATA
>CALXCH010000066.1 GCA_944386735.1 uncultured Clostridia bacterium | reverse complement strand
CATGGTTAATTGTGCAATTTAATTATATAGATTAAATTTTTATATAATTTTGTTTCACATCATTGACACAACAACACATTTGCTTTTGCAAAATTTTAAAATTTATTGACGAAAAAAATCGAAAATGATATAATGCAAATATCAAACCAAGGAAAAATTAAGGAGGACTTTTATGGATAGTCATAAGAAAAATATAAGAAATTTAATTTTATTTATAATTGCTGTATTTTTAATAAGTGTAACTTGTTATGCAGGGGCAATTGTTACAACTTCTGCTAAACTAGAAAAAGCTGAAAAAATAAAATATTTAGCAGCAACAGAAAATACAACAAATAGGTCAAATACTAGTAGTTCAAGTAATAGTACTTCAAGTTCAAGTAATACTTCAAGTACAAAAAGTACTTCACAATCTACAAAATCTAGTAATGCAAATTTAAAAATGCTAGGAATACGTCCATCTCAGTATGATTTCTCAGGATTTAAATCTGGTACAACAACTTATGATGTAACAGTACCAGCAGATGTAGAAGAAGTAGAAGTTTATGGTACAGCACAAGATAGTAATGCTAAAGTAAGTGGTCTAGGAACAAAAACTTTAGAAGAAGGTTTAAACGATTTATCAATTGTAGTAACAGCAGAAGATGGAACAGAAAAACTTTATACTATAAATGTGACAAGAGGAGGTAGTGAAGGTTCAGACTCAACTGAAGGAGGCACTGAAACTTCAGAAGATGGTTTATCTGCTTTAACAATAGGAGATTTAGAACTATCACCTGCATTTAGTACTAGTGTTTACGAATATACAGCAAAATATATTGGTGAAGGAAAAGAATTAGAGGTAAATGCAACACCAACAGATTCTGATTATACAGTAGAGGTAACAGGAAATGATAATTTACAAGAAGGAGAAAATACTATTACTATTTTAGTAACAGATGCAGATGGAGAAAACATTGCAACATATCAAGTAACTGTAGATAAAAGTTTAGTAAATGAAGAAGCAATAGCAAGAGAACAAGAAGAAGCAAGAAAACAAGAAGAACAAAAGAAAATGATAATTATAGGAGCTGCAGCAGGAGTAATTATCTTAATAATTATAATTGCTCTAATTGCTAGACATAGAAGAAATAAAGCTTGGGCAGAAGAATATACTGTACCATTTTCAGGAATAAATAATGATGAAGATGATTTTATAGATGATGACGAAGAACAAGAAGAACCAAAGCCACTAAGAAAAGAAAAAAAGAAAAAAGAAAGTAAAAAAGAAAATGAAGAAGATATAGATAACGATGGAGAAGTTTGGACTAAAGAAAAAGCAAGAAAAGAATTTTTAGCTGATTATGATAATAATACATATCATGACCAAGAAAGAGCTTCAAAAAGAAAACATAAAGGAAAAAGATTTAAATAGAACTTAAGGTGCAATATGCACCTTTTTTTCTATTAAAAAATTTTATTCGAAGTATTCCAGAAAAATTATATTAATATTACGAATGTACAACTAAACAATATGATTGTAATATTTTTGTAGAAAAATTTAAAGGCAAAGGAAGAGTATATTTAAAAAATAAAAATATGTTAGTTTTATATTAAGAATTTTTTTCATAAAAGTTTTAATTTTAAGTTAATTACTCAATTAAATTTTATCTATAAAATCAAATTATCTGTTGAAAAAATGAAAAAAAGATGTTAAAATAAAGGAGGATTATATGATAAATAGATTACCATTAACATCTGATTATGTTTTTAAGAGAATTTTTGGGCAAGAGGACAATAAAAGTGCGTTAAAAGATTTTTTAGAAAGTGTTCTAGATGTTGAAATATATGATATAGAAATAACCAATCCAGAAATACCAAAGAATTATTATGATAGTAAATATGGTGTTTTAGATTTAAAAGTAACATTAAATAATGGAATAGTTGTAGACGTGGAAATGCAAATGCAAAATGAGCATAATATGGAGCAAAGATTACCATATTATTTGGCTAGCAGTTATGTGAATAGCTTAAAAGAGGGAGAGCCATATAGCAATTGTAAAAAAACAATTGTTATAAATATTTTAAATTTTAATTACTATAAAAGAAATGAATATCATTCTATAGCGAGGATGAAATTTGAAAAACCAAAACCAGAAGAAGTAGTAGATATGGGATATCAAGAAGACGTATATGCAACTAAATATTTAGAAATGCATATAATAGAGCTACCAAAATTTAAAAAGAAAAATCCAGAAATTCATACAAAAATAGCACAATGGTTATGGTTATTTGTAGGGAGTGAGGAGCAAGTGAAAAAAGCAAGTAAAGTTAATAAAGAAATAGAAAAAATAAATAAAAAATTAGCTTCTATGAGCTTAAGTAGCGAGGAAAGAAATAACTATGAGTTTAGGCTAAAAGCAATTAGGGATGAGGCAGATGCGATAGAATATGCAACTAGAAATGGAATCGAGCAAGGGATTGAGCAAGGTGAAGAGAAGAAAACTAGAGAAATTGTAAAAGAAATGCTAAAAAATAATTTTACAATAGAACAAATAAAAAAGGTTACTAAACTAACAGAAGAAGAAATAGATAAAATAAAAAATAAAAATAGCTAAAAGGAATTCCAACATAAGGAATTCCTTTTGTATTAAGGAAGGATTAGCAACATCCACCTCTATTACCACCACAACAGCAGCAAATTAATAAAATAAGGATTATAATCCAGCAACAATCATCACCAAATCCGAATCCACCGCATCCTCTGTTCTCTGGCATAGTCTAAACCCCCTTCCAAATAACAAATATATTTTCTTTTGTTTTTGTTTCCTTTGTATGATATATCTTATGAATTTTATAAAAATGTGTTACAGAAAATTTAGAATGACTTATTAAAAGTAAATAAGGGAAATAACAAAAAGCAGAAAAAACAATAAGAATCTAAAACATTTCTATGGCAAAATTTAGAGATGTATTTTTTTATCTTTTTTTGTCTTGTTCGCTTTTTTTAGTTTTGGGTTTGTGATAGAATACGTTTGTTAGGAGATGAAAAACTTGGGGGCAAAAAAAATAGGGGAAGTATTTAGTGATTATAAGACAAGTTCTAATATAAAATACGCACAAATAGTAGCTTTAAACGTTTTGAAAAAAACAAATACATTAGAAGTAGTAATGTATTATGATGAATATATAGAAATAAAAGAAATATGGTATTTTGAAAAGTTTTTGACTGAAAGATTTCATTTTAGTAATATAGACATGAAAATAAAATACCATGATGCTGTAGAAAAGAAAAGTATTGCTTCAGAATGGAAAAATATAATTGCATATATGGCACATAAATATCCATTAATGAAACCAATGTTATTACTAAAAAGCGATGTAGAAGTAGAAGGTACAGACATATTAATTAGGATGCATATAAAAGGTGCAGACTTTTTACGAGCTAAAAAAACAGATAAAGAGCTTTCACATGTATTGGAAAATCTTTTTGGAGTTAAATATAATATTGAATTAAGAGAAGAAATATCTAAAGAAGAAATAAATTTAATAAAGAAAAGATTAGCGGAAGAAGAAGAGAGGATAGTAGCACATATTGAAGAAGAAAATAAGAAACATGAAGAAATAGCTGAAGAAAGTGTTCCAGAATATGTAGATCCAGATTATAGGATGCCAGGTGATGAAGATTATGTACCTGAAGATGTGCCTATTGAGGTAGAACCAGTAAACATAGAATACATAATGGGAAAACCATCAAAAGCAAAAGAAAAACATGTATTGGTAAAAGACTTGGGAGCGGATTCAGGAAGAGTAACATTAGAAGGAAGAGTTATAACATCAAATGTACGTGAAACTAAATCAGGAAAAGGAATGTTAATATTTGATATTTATGATGGAACGGGAAGAATTACAATAAAATCCTTTGCAAAAGACCTTAAAGAAGGTCAAGAAATGATAGAAAAAATAGATAATGCAAAAGCAGTAAAGGCCACTGGAAAAGCAGGGCTAGATACATTTGCAGGAGATGTAACAGTAATTGCAAATATAATAATTGCAACAGAAAATGAATTCCCAGAAATGCCAGAAGAAGATGAGAGCACGCCACTTATCTTAGGTAGCTCAATTAATATAACAGAGCCTTTAGTAAAAGTATCAGATTTAGGAGTTGATGATGGAAAAGTAGCTTTACAAGGAGAAGTAATATATTCAGAAGATAAAACATTAAAATCAGGAAAAACATTATTTAGTTTTGACTTATATGATGGAACAAGTACAATAACTTGTAAGGCATTTTTAGAAAAAGAGCAAGCTAAAAAGAAAATGAAGAGAATTACTTCTGCAAAGGGAGTTAAAGTAGCTGGAACAGCATCTATGGATAGTTTCTCAAACGAATTAACAGTTATGGCCAATACAATAGTAGAAACAGAAGGATTGAAAAAAGAAATAAGAATGGATAATTCGGAAGTAAAAAGAGTAGAACTACATGTGCATACTCAAATGAGCCAGATGGATGCAATGACATCAGCAACAGACTTAATAAATAGAGCAATAAAATGGGGAATGAAATCAATTGCTATAACAGACCATGGAGTAGTACAAGCATTTCCAGAAGCACATAAATTACTTGGATATGATAATGATAAAATAAAAATAATCTATGGAATGGAAGCATATTTAGCACCAGATAAAAAACCAGCAGTAGAAAACTCAAAAGGTCAAGATTTAAATACAACATATTGCGTATTGGACCTAGAGACAACAGGTTTTTCAGCAACAACAGAAAAGATAACAGAAGTAGGAATAATGAAAGTAAAAGACGGAGAAGTAATTGATGAATTTTCTTGCTTTGTAAATCCTGAAAAACATATACCAGAAAGAGTAACAGAGGTAACGCATATTACAGATGAAATGGTAAAAGACGCAGAAACAATAGATAAAGTATTTCCTAAAATATTAGAGTTTCTAGGAGATTCAGTAATTGTTGCACATAATGCAGGATTTGACGTAGGATTTTTAAAACAAAATGCTAAAAACTTAGGATATAAGTTTGATTACACATCAGTAGATACATTAAGTTTAGCACAAGATTTATTTCCAGAGTATAAAAAATATAAATTAGGAAAAATAGCTGAAAACTTAGGAATAAAAGTAGAAGTAGCTCATCGTGCTCTAGATGATGTTGATACAACAGTAAAAGTGTTTAAAGTAATGCTAGATATGCTTGCTAAACGTGGAGCAAAAAAAGTAGATGATATTGACAGAGTAAGTAGAACAGAAGAAGCAAAGAAAGAAGAATATAAGAAATTAAAAACATATCATGCAATAATCTTAGCTAAAAATTATGTAGGCCTAAGAAATTTGTATAAATTAGTATCATATTCACATGTAAAATATTTTTATAGAAAACCACGTATTTTAAAAAGTTTACTAGAAAAATATAGAGAAGGCTTAATTTTAGGAAGTGCATGTGAAGCGGGAGAATTATACCAAGCAATAGAACTTGGAAAAACAGATGAAGAAATAGAAGAGATTGCAAACTTCTATGATTATTTAGAAATACAACCAATCGGAAATAATAATTTCTTAATAAGGAATGAAACAGTAAAAGATGAAGAAGCTCTAAGAGATATAAATAGAAAAATAGTAGCTCTAGGAGAAAAATTAAATAAACCAGTAGTTGCAACATGCGATGTTCACTTCATGGATCCACAAGATGAAATATATAGAAGAATATTAGAAGCAGGACAAGGATATACAGATGCTGACCAACAAGCACCATTGTATTTAAGAACAACAGAAGAAATGCTAGAAGAATTTAGCTATTTAGGAAAAGAAAAAGCATATGAAGTAGTTGTAACAAATACAAATAAAATCTCAGATATGTGTGATAAAATAAGTCCAATATCACCTGAAAAATGTCCACCACATATTCCAGGTTGTGAGAAAACAATTAAAGATATAGCATATAAAAGGGCTCATGAATTATATGGAGACCCATTACCAGAAATAGTACAAACAAGACTAGATAAAGAGCTAGAATCAATTATAAAAAATGGATTCTCAGTTATGTATATAATTGCTCAAAAACTGGTGTGGAAATCAAATGAAGATGGATATATAGTAGGTTCGAGGGGGTCTGTTGGTTCATCTTTTGTAGCAAATATGACAGGAATAACAGAGGTAAATTCATTGCCACCACATTATAGATGTCCAAATTGTAAATATTCAGATTTTACAGACTATGGATATAAAAATGGATATGACTTACCAGATAAAACTTGTCCAAAATGTGGACATAAACTAGATAAAGATGGTCTAGATATACCATTTGAAACATTCCTTGGATTTAACGGAGATAAAGAGCCAGATATAGACTTAAACTTCTCAGGAGAATACCAAGCAAAAGCTCATAAATATACAGAAGTAATATTTGGAAGAGGAACAACATTTAAAGCAGGAACAATAGGTACTGTAGCTGATAAAACAGCATATGGTTATGTTAAAAAATATTTTGAAGAAAGAAACATACCAATAAATAGAGCAGAAACACAAAGACTAGCAAAAGGATGTACAGGTATAAAAAGGACAACTGGACAGCACCCAGGTGGAATTATAGTTGTACCAAAAGGAAGGGAAATATATGAATTCTGCCCAGTACAACATCCAGCAGATGACCCAAATTCAGATATTATAACAACACACTTTGATTATCACTCAATTGACCAAAACTTACTTAAGCTAGATATACTAGGTCATGATGATCCAACAGTTATAAGAATGCTTCAAGATATAACAGGAATAGACCCAAGAAAAGTACCATTAGATGATAAGGAGACAATGTCAATATTTAGCTCAACAAAGGCTTTAGGAGTAACACCAGAACAAATACATTCAGAAGTAGGAAGCTATGGAATACCAGAGTTTGGAACAAAATTTGTAAGAGGAATGCTAGTAGATACAAAACCAACAACATTTGATGAATTAATACGTATATCAGGATTATCACATGGTACAGATGTGTGGCTTGGAAATGCACAAAAATTAATAGAAGATGGAACAGTAACACTTCAAGATGCAATATGTTGTCGTGATGATATTATGATTTACTTAATAAAAATGGGATTACCACCAAATGATTCTTTTAAAATAATGGAAGCAGTACGTAAAGGAAAGGTAGCAAAAGGAAAAGAGCCTAAATGGGAAGAATATAAAGCTCTAATGAAAGAACATGATGTACCAGATTGGTATATTAAATCTTGTGAGAAAATTAAATATATGTTCCCAAAAGCACACGCAGCAGCATATGTTACAAATGCATTTAGAATTGCATGGTTTAAAGTACATCAGCCTCTAGCATATTATGCAGCATTCTTTTCTATTAGAGCAGATGAGTTTGATAGTGACTGTATGATATTTGGAGAAGAAAAAGTAAAAAATAAAATGAAACAAATAGACCTAGAAGGAAATGCAGCAACAGTTAAAGATAAAAATATGTATGCTATATTAGAATTAGTACTAGAAATGTATGAAAGAGGATTTTCATTCTTACCAATGGACTTATATAAGTCTCATGCAACAAAATTCTTGGTAGAAGATGGTGCAATTAGACCACCGCTAAATAGTATACCAGGTCTTGGAACAGTAGCAGCAGAAGGTATTGCAAAAGCAAGAGAAGATGGCAAGTTCATGTCAATTGATGACTTAAAAATACGTTCAAAAGTAGGAAATTCTGTTACAGATTTACTTAAAAAATATGGATGTTTAGATGGAATGAGCCAAAGCAATCAGATGAGTCTATTTGCATAATGTCGCATTTGGGACGTTTCCTTTGAACACATTTTGTCGCATTGGGGACAGATTAACAGGGATTTTTAGCAAGTTTTTAGATTTAAGCCTTTGGCTTACCAGTACTTTTTCTACCCTTAATTTCCCTACGAAAAAGTACCTAATCTAAAAACTTGCTTATACGTTTATTTTAGAAAGGAAAAAGAAAATGCAAGAAATATTTACATGGCAAAATATAACTATTTATTTAGTAGTAATTAATTTATTTGGTTTTTTTATTATGTGGCTTGATAAAAGAAAAGCTAAAAAAGGAGCTTGGAGAATACCAGAAAAAACTTTATTTATAATAACAGCTATTGGTGGAGGTATTGGAACTACAGCTGGTATGTATGCTTTTCGTCATAAAACACAGAAAGTCCAATTTGTTGTAGGTTTTCCACTTATAACAACGCTTGAAATAATTGCAGTTGTTTATTTTGCTTTAAAATAGAGAAAATTAACAAAAAATAAATAGAAGTACTTTTGTGAACAGAGGATACTTTAAAACTATTTTTACAGTAGCAATTGATATTGCTGCTGTTTTTTTGCCCCGTCCCAAAAAACAGTAAATAAGTACACATAAAAAATTACAAAATAAATAAAATTAAAAAATATTATATAAACCAATTTGAAATGTGAACAACTTGTGAACGCTAAATAGCTGTTTTATAGTTATTCACAAAGTTATCCACAGTTTCCACACAAAAGTTATACACATAGAATATTACAAAAAGGCGAAAAAAGGAAGTTACATAATTGATGAAAAGATAACCTAATTGTAAGAAAAATGAAATAAAAAAGTAATAAAAAATGCGAAAAAGCAAGAAAAAACAAGGAAAAGAAGTAAAAATTAATAAAAATAGCGAAAAATAAGAGTTAAAATATTATTTTATGAAATATTATTGTCACATAAATGTAAAAATAAAATTGTAGAAAAATAATGGAAAAGAAAGTATAATGTAGAAAATAGTCTTGTGGATAAAATTGCTAGCTGTGGATAACTTTAGAAAGTATTCTTCATATAATAAAATAAAAGGAATGATTTTGTATGTTATCTAAGTTTAAATTTTTATTTAGAAAGAAAAAAGACCGTAATATAGATAAATATGATATAGATGAAAAGGATTTGGATTCAATATTAAAAGAAGGAGCAATATTAGTAGACGTAAGGAGTCCACAAGAGTACGAAGAAGGTCATATGGAAGGAGCAATATTACTTCCAGAATATGATATAAAGAAAAAGGCAATAGACTTGTTACCAGATAAAAATATGGAAATAGTTGTATATTGCTCAAGTGGAACAAGAAGTAAAAAAGCACAAGAAGAATTACAAGAAATGGGATATACTAATGTGTACAATTTATATAATGGATATCAAAACTATTGAGATTTTGTGATTAATGTGATAAAATTCTTCCATAATGATAACATGAGGAGGAATTATGAGTAGACAAGAACATATAAGAAATTTTAGTATAATTGCACATATAGACCATGGAAAATCTACTTTAGCAGATAGATTAATAGAAATGACAGGTTC
>CALXCH010000065.1 GCA_944386735.1 uncultured Clostridia bacterium | reverse complement strand
GATGTAGCGTAGTTGGTTAACGCGCCAGTTTGTGGCACTGGAGACCGTGGGTTCGAGTCCCATCTTCCACCCCATTTGTATAAAGATATATTGGGCTGTAGCCAAGCGGTAAGGCACCAGACTTTGACTCTGGCATGCGCAAGTTCGAATCTTGCCAGCCCAGCCAAAAAACGAAGACTTTCTATAAAGGAAGTCTTTATTTTTTTCTTGAGAATAGTTTTATATTATGTTAAAATAAGTATAAAATGATAATGTGAAATTTAGATAAAAAATAGATATTGCTAAAATATAATAGTGCTTTTTAAAATATTTTAAAATAGGTGCATAATTAATATAGATTAAAAATAAGAGAGGAAAAGAGAAAAAATGGTAAAAGATTCATATTCAGAATTTTTAAAAAGATTTAATATTAAAGAAAAAGATTTTTTAGAGTATGGTAAAGAATCAATTATTTATGTGCCAAAGGATATTGTAAAAGAAGAATGGAAAAATTTAAAAGATAGAATTATTAATAATAAGGAAGTATATATAAGGCCATATGGGAATAATGGTAAAAATTCAAAAATCTTTTTAGATTTTATAAAAGAAGTATTTAAAAATAGCAATATTAAGATAGATACTAGTAGAAATAGTAGACCCCAACTATGTTTAAAGCAATATACGAATCTAGAAAGAGGAAAAAATATACAAAATTATCAGGTTTCTCATATATTTGGGATGACAAAAAATCCATATATGTTTGAATGTCCTTGGAATATTGCATATATTCCTAAGCTTTTTGACCCATTTACAGGGCATGAAAGCAATGGAGAGTGGACTCAAAAATTTCAGGATTTTTATTTGCAAGATGTGCAAGATAAATTTCAAGAGTTTATAGAAGATTATAATAATATTATGTTAGAAAATAATATTGTAGATAGAATAGAAAGTTTTGTAAATAATCTAAAAGGCTATAATCAAAAACAAAAAAAGACATTTAAAGAGAATTTATTGGATAATTTTAAAATTATAACTATTACAAAAAGAGGAGATAAAATAAAACCATCTACATATAAAATGAAGATTGGAAAATTTGTTTATGATTCAATGAAAAAACTTGAAAAAGAAAATAAAAAAGTTGATGAAGAACAACTTGAATACTTAATTAATCCACAAAAATCACATGAATATTTTAAGACAAAAGAAAATTTACCAGTACTGAAAGAATATGATGAAAATAATAAATCATGTAAACAACACTATGTAGATGGATACCAAAGATATAGATCACCAAGTAAATTAACAATTAAGCTTAATGGAAAAAGGTATATGATAACAAAGGAACTTTATGAATATCAGAGAAAATATTTTAATAAATGGTTTAATGAACTAAAATAAAGTTAGGAGAGATAAGATGAAAATATTAATTATTTGTAGTAAGGCTTTTTACAAAGATATAGAGCCAATAAAAGAAAAGTTAGAAGAAATGGGACATATAGTAGAATTACCAAATTCTTATTATGAAGGTAATGTGGAAGAAAAAGCTTGGAAATTAGGAACAAAAGCTCATTTAGAATTTAAAGCAAGAATGTTTAAAATGAGCAAAGAAAGAATAGGAAAAATGGATGCAGTTTTAACTTTAAATTTTGATAAAAATGGAAAGAAAAACTATATAGGAGGAGCAACATTTTTAGAATTATATGAAGCTTTTATGCAAAATAAGAAGATTTATCTATATAATGATATTACAGAAGGAATGCTATATGATGAAATATCAGGATTTTCCCCAATTGTAATAAATGGAGATTTAAGTCTTGTAAAATGAAAAAGAAATAATTAAAAGGAAGAAAAATAATGAATTTAGAAAAAATAAAAAATGCAAAAACAAAAATAATAGGGAAGAAAATAGAATATTTTAAAGAAATAGAATCAACACATTTATATGCAAAAAGAATTGCAGAAAATGAAAATAATGATGGAAAATTATTACTTGCAGAAGTTCAGACTGGTGGAATAGGAACAAAAGGAAGAAGTTGGTATACAGGTTATGGAAAAAATATAGCTGCTACAATAATATTGCATCCAAAATGCAAAGTAGATAAATTAGATAATTTAACAACTAAGATAGCTGAAAAAATAAGAGATGCAATTTATGAATTATATGGTTATAAATTAGAAATAAAAAAACCAAATGATTTAATGTTTAAGGGTAAAAAGATTTGTGGAATATTAACAGAAATTCATACACAAGGAGAAAGAATAAAATATTTGTTAATAAGTTTCGGGTTTAATGTAAATGAAGATAAGTTTCCAGATGAAACTAAAGATATTGCAACATCATTAAAAAAAGAAACGGGAAAAGAATTTACAAGAGAAGAAATTGTAGATAAGATAATAGAAAAATTAGAAGAAATAGAATTATAAAAGTTCTATTTCTTTTTTTATTTAATATAAATTAAATAAGAAAAAATAAATAATTTATTTTGGAGGGAAAGATGGAAACATATCAAGAAAGTGGTAAAGGAATAATTAAAAATATATTTATAGGAATAGGAATAGCAATGCTGTTTACTGTAGTTTGTTTATTAATATTTTCTTTTATTTTAACATATACAAATATAGGTGAAAATACAATTGTACCAGTAATAATAGTTATTACTGCAATAAGTATATTAATAGGAAGCTCAATAGGAAATATAAAAATAAAAAAGAATGGAATATTAAACGGAGCATTAGTAGGTGGAGGATATATTTTAATATTATATTTAGTTTCAAGCTTATTAAATGCTAGATTTGGTCTTAATTTACAAAGCGCTATTATGATAGCAGTAGGTATTATATTTGGAATATTAGGAGGTATAATAGGAGTAAATAAAAAATAGAGGGTGTAGCAAAAAGTGGAATTTTGTCGAATTTTGCGATGAAAAGTTTAATAAAATTTTAAAAAAGAGTTGACAATTCCATTTTTTGTAATTATAATATATTTACATTTTCAAATTAATTCTATAATTTTTAAATTAAAGTTTTAATTTTATTCTTTTTTAAAAGAATGAATTATGTCGTTTTTTAGATCAAAAAAATCTATGAAAATCCAAAAAAGAAAAAATTAAATATGAAAAGGAGGAATGCTTTTGACGAGAAAGAAAAAAGTGTTAATTGTGCTTGCTATTTTAGTCATGGTCGTATTAGCTTTTATAGGTGGACAAGCATATGCAAAATATGTAAGTGAAGTGAGAGGTGAGGGAACAGCAGAAGTTGCCACATGGAGCTTTAAGGTTAATGGACAAAATGAGCAAGTAGAGGAAATAAACCTAGCATCTACATGTGATAACGAAACACTTGTAGGAAATAAAATTGCTCCAGGTACAAGTGGAAGTTTTAACATAATAGTAGATGCAACAGAATCAGAAGTTGGTATTAACTATAATATTGCTTTTACAGAAGAAGAAAATAAACCACAAAATCTTAAATTTATTTATAATGATACAGAATATAATTCAATTAAAGATTTAGGAAATGATTTATCAGGAACAATTAATGCAAATGATGAAGAAAAAACAATAACATTAAATATTAAATGGAAATGGGATTATGAAACAGGAAGTAATCCTGGAGAAGTTACAACTAATGATTTAATAGATACACAAGATGCACAAAGGATACAAAACTATACATTTGATGTAGTAGTTACAGGAACACAAGTGGAACCACAAGTTTAAAGTCTAAACGTAAAATTATAGAATGAAAGAAAATGAATAAATCACACCTTTGTACTAAGTGGGGAAGCTAAAGATTTAAGCATTCCCACTTGTATGAATTTTTAGGAGGAAAAATGAAAGAAAAATTAAAAAATAGAAAAAAAGAAATAATGTTGGTTTTTATAATAGCAATAGTATTAATATTCTTTTTCTCAGGGTTTAGTATGGGAAAGGGATTTAGTAGAAAAAATGTAAATGGAAACACAGAAATTGCAAAACCAATACTACAAGTAGAAAATGGAACTAATTTGGAAATTAATAATATTAATAATAAAGGTATTTATGAGTTTAAAGTAAAAAACTATAATGAGCAAGGAGAAAAAACAGATGTAGATTTAGAATATTATATAGAAATATTAAATTATACAGGAAAAGAAAATAATGGAATAGAACTTAGATTATTTAAAAATGACCAAGAAGTACAAATAAATGGAAATAAAACAGAAAAATTTGTACTAACAAAAGATGAAATGAAAGAAGATAATTATAAATTAGAAATTACATATGATAAAAGTAAAAATACAAATATGCAAGATATTGTAAAACAATTACAAATAAAAGTACACTCTGAGCAAAAGCAGGAGGTAGTATGAAAGATTTAAAGAACAATAGAAAGAAAATATTAGTTTTGATTCTAATTTTTATAATCATTTTATGCGTATTATTAAAAATTGCACAAGCTAAAGATTTAAATTTCCAAGAAGATTTAATTTTCTTTAAATTATTTGGTATCGGAAATATACAAGAACAAGAAAATAGTCAAGAAGAAAATTTGAATAAAAAAAATACTTATGAAGTTAAAGTAGAAAAAGGAAAAAGTAGTTATGAAAAAATAGATTTATTACAATCAATAGATATGAAAACTTTGGTAAATGAAAAAATAGCACCAGGAACCAAAGGAAGTTTTTATGTGTATTTAACTTCAAATGAAGATATGAATTATAAGATGGAGATAGTAGATAAAAATGAAAGTCCTAAAAATTTTAAATTTGAAATAAGTGAAAAACAAGGGAAAATAGAAAAAAACGTAATAAAAAAAGTAGAAATTAATTGGGAATGGCCTTACGAACTAAGTAGCAAAGAAAATGTACAAGATACGAAAGATGGTAAAAATATAAATGAATATGAGTTTGAAATATGTACTATAGGAAAATAAAATAGGAGGTAAAATTTTGAAGAAATTAGCTGTTTTTTTATGTATATTTTTAACGATTAGTTTGTTATGTGTTAATAGTTATGCAAAATATGTAATAGAAAATATGAGTTTAGTTGCAAATATAAATATAGATGGGAAAGTTCCTATAATACAATTCTTAAGTGCAAATAGTACAAATAAACAATACATTAATTATGCAAATAGAACACATACTATAACTATAGAAATTGGAGTAAAGGAAAAAAACATTAAAGAAGATAATACATTGGATAATATTAAATTTTTATTAGACGATGAACAATTTGATCCAAAAGATAAAAGTATAAGTAAAAGAAAAGTTGGGGAGTATACTTATTATACAATTACATTAACAAGAATAACTGAAAATGGAAGATTAAAAATAGAAATTCCCGAAGGTTCAGTTATAGATAATGCAGAACAAGTAAATGAAGAAGCGGTATTCGATACTGGAATAACAATAGATAACATAGCTCCAGTTGTTAGTTTTACACAAGAAGAAATAGGAGGAATGGTAAATGCTAAAATTAAAGCAAATGAAGAAATAAGAGAAGTAAATGGATGGAGTTTATCAGAAGGGTCTACAGCATTAAAAAAGAAATTTTCATGCAATGTAGAATATCCATTTTCAGTAACAGATTTAGCAGGAAATAGTACTAATATAGATGTAAAAATAGATAAGGCAACAAAGATTAAAGTAAGATATGGCTCAATAAGTGAAAATCCAAAGAATTTTTGGGAATATGGAACAGGATTAAATGAAATTGTAGGTAAAGATGCAATTAAAGAAAATAGTGCATTAAAAATAGAAGCAATTTCAATGTATTGGGAAGGTCTAGATGATGACTTTATACAAACAAGATGTTTTATAAATACTTATTGGGGTGAAGGAATACAAGGAGCTTGTGATATATATGGAAATAGATATAATTATGGATATAATCCAAGTGAAAATGAGTATGTAACACTTGCAAATGGAAATAAAATAAATTTAGATGGCAAACTATCATTATTATTAGGAGGTACAGGAATGAATAGAGAAGGAAATAATGGAATAGGTGGTAAAGCTATACCTGAAGAAATAGCAAATAAGCATCCTTTTGGAATAACAGCTTTAAGTGTGAAATTAAAAGATACATCAGAATATTCTGTTGTCTACCAAGTATGGGTAGATGGAGTAGGTTGGTTAAAACCAGTATCAGATGGCGAAGAAACTACATATAAACATGATAAACCAATAGGAGCATATAGGATGTCTTTAATTCCAAAAACAGAAAAAGAATATTTAATTAATTCATGGGAAAAAGATGTCGAAACCAATAAAATGAATTAATTTGGCAAAAAATATTGATATTTTTTCCATTTTAAGGTAAAATCTAAAAAGACTAATTTGAAGGAGGAAAGAAATTGATTACCTTAAATGATGTTAGAAATAATGAGGAGGTAGAAGCGCTAATATTAGGAGCGCAAAAACAATTAGATGGACTCCGGATATACCGAACATAGTCACAGACATATTTCAATTGTATCTAAAAGAGCAGGAGATATTCTGCAAGAGTTAGGATATCCAGAAAGAACAGTAGAACTAGCAAGAATTGCTGGATATTTACATGATATAGGAAATTGTGTAAATAGAACAGACCATGCACATAGTGGTGCAATAATAGCTTACAACATTTTAAAAGATATGGGAATGGAAGTAAACGAAAGAACAGAAATTATGATGGCAATCGGAAATCATGATGAAAATACCGGAACAGCAGTAAGTGATATATCGGCAGCATTAATCTTAGCAGATAAATCAGATGTTCATAGAGATAGAGTGACAAATACTAATTTATCAACATTTGATATACATGACAGGGTAAATTATGCAGTAACAAATGCAGAACTAAAGATAGATAGTAAAGAAAGAAAAATAATACTTAATTTAACCATTGATACAAAGTTATGTCCTGTTTTAGATTATTTCGAAATATTTATGGATAGAACTATGATGAGCAAATATGCAGCTAAATATTTAAAAATATGGTTTGAATTAGTAATAAATGGAACAAAATTATTATAGCTTAAAAGAAAAATGGAGGAAATATCATGAAGAAAATAAAATTATTAACAATTATATTAGCAATTGTACTTGTTACAATGGTAGCGTTTTTTGGAATATATGTACCAATACAAAATAGAATGGAAAACAAAGTAAAAGATTATGCATATGCAATGGATTTAAAAGGTGGAAGAAATATTAGATTAAAAGTAGATACTACTAATAAAACTACTATAAAAGATTCTAACGGTAAAGAAGTTACAGATGCAACTAATTTATCTGATGATGAATTAGCAGAAAAAGGTTATACAAAAGAAGAAACACCTTATAATTCACAAGATGTATTAAATGAAGATAATTATAAAAAATCTAAAGAAATAATAGAAAAAAGATTAAAAGCTTTAGGTGTTGATAATTACGTTACAAAATTAGATGAAACAACAGGAGATATTTTAGTAGAAATACCTGAAAATGATAATACAGATAGTGTTGTAAGTAATCTTGGAACAACTGGAAAGTTTGAAATAGTAGATAGTGATACTGGGGAAGTTTTGATGGATAATAGTGATATAAAGACTGCAAGAGTTATGTATGGATCTAATCAAACAGGTACTTCTGCAGGAACAACTGTATATTTAGATATAGAGTTTAATAAAGATGGAGCAAATAAATTAGAGAATATAAGTAGCACATATACTAATTCAACAAATAGTACAAATAGTGCAAATACTACTAATACAACAAACAGCGAAGCAAATAATACAACAAATGGAACTACTGATAGTAGTAGTACACAAGCAACTGCAAAAGAAATTACTATGAAAATAGATGATCAAGAAATCATGTCAACAAGTTTTGATGAAGTAATTGAAACAGGAAGATTACAATTATCAGTAGGACAAGCTACAACAGATACTAGCACATTACAAGGATATATAAATCAAGCAGGTAGTATGGCAGTAGTATTAGATAATGGAAATATCCCAGTTAAATATACAGTTGATACAAATGAGTATGTTTTATCAAATATAACACAAGATGAATTAAATATAATTTTATATGTAATGATAGGACTAGTTGCAATTGCATTAATAGTATTAATTATTAGATACAAAACAGAAGGACTAGTAAATGCATTTTCATATGTAGGTCTTGCATCAGTATTTGTATTACTACTTAGATATGCAAATGTAGTAGTATCAATAGAAAGTATATTTGGAATAGCTGTAGTATTGATATTAAATTATATTTTTGTAAATAAATTATTATCAAAATTGAAGAAAGAAGAAAAAGTAGATAAAGCAGTAATAAGTATAGCATTTAAAGAAACATATAAAGAGTTCTTTATAAGAATAATACCAATCTGTATTGCTGTTATTACCTTCTGCTTTATACAATGGGAACCACTTAGTAGTTTTGGAATGGTAATGTTCTGGGGAATTGCATTAATTGCAGTATATAATATTGCCATAACTAATCTATTAGTAAGAGTAAAGGAAAGCAAAGGAGGTAAAGTAAAAGATGGAAGAAACAAAGAAGAAGCAAAATAATGAAGAAGTAGTTAAAGAAAATAAAAGTACTATGACTACAAAATCTAAAGTATTAGTTGCAATAATAGCAATAGTAATAATTGCAGGAATAATTGTTACAGCGACAGTTGGTCTTAATTTTGATTTAAGATATAGAGAAAGTAAAAGAGTTGAATTATATTTACAAAAAGATTTTAATGTATCAGATATAAAACAAATAACTGATGAAGTAATGCCAGGAGAACAGGTTATAATACAAAAAGTAGAAGTATATGAAGATACAGTAAGTATTACAGCAAAAGACATAACAGATGAACAAAAACAAAGTTTAATAGATAAAGTAAATGAAAAATATGGAACAGAATTATCAGCAGATAGTATAGAAATAGAAAGTATTCCTAATACAAGAGGAAGGGATATTATAAAACCATATATAGTACCATTTATTATAGCTACTTTACTTATATTAGTTTATATGGCTGTTAGATATAGAAAAATGGGAGTTGTAAAAACTTTATTAAAAACAGTTATTATATCAGTTGTAGCACAAGCAGTTCTACTTAGCATAATGGCAATTACAAGAATACCTATTGGAATAGTAACAATTCCATTAGTAATTACAGTATACTTATTAACATTAATAGGACTTACAGCTTATTTTGAAAAACAATTAACAAATAAAAATAAAGAAGAAGCAGGAAATTAAAGCCTGCTTCTATTATTAAAAACAATAACTAATATTAAAACTATAATTATAATTTAAAGAAACTATTAGAAAAATATTAAGTCAAGATAATTAGAGGCATAGGTCTCTATTTTTTTACATTTAATTTTTTATTTCTAAATAATAACAAAAAATATTACATTTTCATTACAAATACAACAAAAATATTGAAAGAAGAAAACTTGTATGATATTATTACATCATAATAAGAATGCAAATAAAAAAGAAAAAAGAAGAAAAGAGGAAAAAGATGATAAACAAAGAGACAAAAATGGCGCAAAGCCTTGAGACTGTACACACACACACACACACCAGATTGTTGAACAAAACAAATAAAAATAGATAGCAAATAGTAAAAATAAGTTAGAAAA
>CALXCH010000064.1 GCA_944386735.1 uncultured Clostridia bacterium | reverse complement strand
CAAAAAACAACACTGAATTGTTAGATAAATATTGATTTTCTCCTTAAAATTGTGGTAAAATAATAATATCTTAATTTAGTTATGTTTTAAAAAGAAACCAAGTAGAATTTTATAGTAACTTATAGAGAGGTAATGGTTGGTGGAAATTATCAGCATATAAAATTTGAATTACAATTCTTATAAGTAACTAACGTGTAGCTACGAAGAAGCTTAATTGAGGCAATGTTTTATAATGTTGTAAATAAAGGTGGTACCACGAGCTAGTTCGTCCTTTAAGGAAGAATTAGCTCTTTTTGAATTTTAGGGGGGTGATGCTTATGACCCAGAGATTTAAAATGAAAACAATAATCCAAGGGTTCTTCTACGAAAATTCATATGATATATTAAAAAATAAAAAAGAAAAGGAGAATATATAATATGGATAATGAATTAGAAATAATAAAAAGAAAAGCAGTTCAGATATTTTCAGAAGAAGATTTGAATAAAAAAATAAATAGTGGAAAGAAATTAACAATTAAATTAGGGGCAGATCCATCAAGACCAGATTTGCATATAGGACATAGTGTTGTTTTAAGAGTATTAAAAAAGTTTCAAGATATGGGGCATGAAGTGGTGTTTGTAGTTGGAGATTTTACTGGAATGATTGGAGATCCATCAGGAAAAAGTAAAACAAGACCTGCTTTAACCTTTGAGCAGACAAGAGAATCTGCTAAAAGTTATTTTGAACAAGCAACGAAAATATTAGATAAAAATAAAACAAGAATAGAGTTTAATTCTGAATGGTTATCCAAGATGAATTTTGAAGATGTTATAAAATTAACTAGTAAATATACAGTAGCAAGAATAATGGAAAGAGATGATTTTAAGAATAGATTTGAAAATAATCTGCCACTTTCAATGCACGAATTATTATATCCTTTAATGCAAGGATATGATTCAGTCCACTTGAAAGCAGATATAGAAATTGGAGGAACAGATCAGACATTTAATTTGTTAGTAGGAAGGGAATTACAAAAAGATTATGGTGAAGAACCACAAGTGGTAATGACATTCCCATTATTAGTAGGTTTAGATGGTAAGGAAAAAATGAGTAAATCTTTAGATAATTATATAGGGCTTACTGATTCTGCCTTCCAAAAATTTGAGAAAAGTATGAAAATACCAGATAATGTTTTAAGAGAGTATTTTGAGCTAGCGACAGATTTACCAAATGATAAAATTGATAAAATAATGAATGGAGATATAAGAGAAGCTCATATTGCCTTTGCAAAAGAATTAATTAAAATGTATAATGATATAAATGATTTTGAAGAAGCTAAAGAAAAATATATGGCTATTTCAAAAGGAGAAATTCCAGAAGATTTAGAAGAAATAAAAATATCAGAAAAAGAGATTAATATATGTGATTTGTTAGTAAAAGTTGGTTTTGCAAGTTCTAAAAGTGAAGCTAAGAGAATGATCTTAGGTAATGGTGTAAAAATAAATGGAACGACTCTTACAGATATAAATAAAGTAATTGAACTTAACAAAGATACAGTAGTACAATTTGGAAAGAATAAGTTTAAAAAAGTTGTTAAATAAGCATTTTCAAAAACTCTACTATGAGTAAACTAATAGTCGAGAAAACTAAACTGATTATTGGTTTACTTTAGTTATAAAATATAGTAACATTTTATTAGAATAATTTAAGGAGGATTGAAATGAAAAGTATTGGAGAAACTATTGCTAATTTAAGAAAAGAAAAAGGAATGACACAAAATGAGTTAGCTGAAAAAATGAATGTTACTGATAAGGCTGTATCTAAATGGGAGAGAGATTTATCTTGCCCTGATATTAATACAATATCAAAATTAGCAGATATATTGGGAGTATCTGTAGAAGAACTTTTAAAAAATAAAAAGAAAGATTATTCAAATACCAAAGTAAAAGATTTAATTAACTTGATATTTAAAGCAATAGCGGTAGCTATGGGTTTGCAGTTGTGGTTTTAAATATATTAGACCAAATAGATGTAAAATCATCAATAGTGATGTTAGGTATTGGAATAGCTTGCATTGGAATTTATCTGTTAGATAATAAGGAAGATAAAAATTAATAATATTTTTAATAAGTGGTTTAAGCCACTTATTTTTTTGTATATTTTTTAAAAAGGTATTGACACGGTGTCAGAAAAATGATATATAATAATTGACACGGTGTCAGGAGGTGAAAAAATGACAAAAGAAATAGAAGATATTAGAAAAGAAGAAATAATAAAAGCATGTGAAAAACTTTATAAAACAGAAAACTTTAAAGATATAACGATAAAACAAATAGGAGAAAAGACTACATTTTCACGTACATCTATATATAATTATTTTCAGACAAAAGAAGAAATATTTTTAGCTCTTTTTCAAAAAGAATATGAAAGATGGATAGATGACTTAAACGAAATGTATGAGCAAAATAGTGTGTTATCAAAAGAAGAATTTGCAAAAAGTTTAGCACATACGGTTGAGGAAAGACCAACTTTGTTAAAATTGCTTTCTATGAATATGTATGATATGGAAGAAAACAGTAGAATGGAAAATCTAATAGAATTTAAAACAGCTTATGGAAATTCAATGAAAATGGTAAGAAAATGTTTAGATAAATTTTTTAAGAATATGAGTGAAGCTGAAAAAGATGAATTTATATTCTTGTTCTTTCCATTCATGTATGGAATTTATCCTTATGCAGAGGTAACAAATAAACAAAAAGAAGCAATGGAAAAAGGAGGTGTGCCATTTAAATATTTATCTATCTATAACATTACATATAAAGGAATTTTAAAATTATTAAGTTAGGAGTGATTTTTATGTCTAAAAATTTAGTTGCATATTTTTCTTGTACAGGAACAACAAAGGGATTAGCAGAAAAATTAGTAAAAGTAACTGGGGGAGATTTATTTGAAATAAAACCAAAAGAAGAATACACAGCTTCTGATTTAAATTGGAGAGATAAAAGTAGTCGTAGTTCATTAGAAATGAATGATAAATCTTCTAGACCAGAAATTTTAGATAAAGTAGATAATATGGAAGAATATGATACAGTATTTTTAGGATTTCCTATTTGGTGGTATACAGCACCAAGAATAATAAATACATTTTTAGAGTCTTATGATTTTTCAAATAAGAAAATGATAGTTTTTTGTACATCAGGAGGAAGTAGCTTAGGTAATACTATTTCAGATTTAAAACCATCTTGTTCAAGTGATGCAAAATGGTTAGAAGGAAAAAGATTTCCTAGTAATGTAAGTTCTTCTGAATTAGAAGAATGGGTAAATAGTTTAAAGGAGTGAAAATTATGAAAATAGTAATATTAACAGGAAGTTATAATTTACATGGTACATCAAATACTTTGGTTAATGAGTTTATAAGAGGAGCAGAAGAAAACGGAAATGAAATAGTAAGATTTGATACCGCTCATTTAAATATACATCCATGTATTGGTTGTAATCATTGTGGTATGGATGGAGATTGTGTATTTCAAGATGATATGGTTAAAATATTAGATGAAATAGAAGATGCAGATATGTTAGTTTTTGCAACACCAGTTTATTATTTTGCAATGACAGCACCTCTTAAAGCAACAATAGATAGATTTTATTCAAGAACTGGAAGAATCAGTAGTAAAAGATTAAGAACAGCATATATAATTACTTGTTGGAACACAGATGATTCAACAGTAGAACCATTAATAGTTCATTATAAAAAATTAGTTAGTTATATGCATTATAAAGATGAAGGAATGATTGTTGGAAAAGGTTGTGGAACAGTAGGAATGATGCCAGAACATTTTTATAAAGATGCATATGAGTTAGGAAAGAAGATTAAATAAAAGTTAAAAATATATATTTCTTAAAATTAATAGATTATGGAGAAAGATTAAATGAAGAATAAAATAAAAAAGATAATGGATATAATAATGACTTTTCTTTTTATTATATTAATGGGATATTATGTAACAGATAATGAAGCACATGAAATATTGGGAACTATTACATTTGTACTATTTATAATTCATCACATATTAAATATAAAATGGTATAAAGGAATATTTAAAGGAAAACATAGTTTTCAAAGAACATTTCATATTATATTAAATTTATTACTTTTTGTAGCAATGGTAGGAATGATGGTAAGTGGAATAATGATTTCAGCGAATGTATTTGCATTTTTAAATATTCCTACAACTATGTTTGGAAGAAGATTACATATGATATCAACTTCATGGGGATTTGTGTTAATGGCAATACATGTGGGACTTCATATAACATCACTTATGAATAAATTAAATGCAAAGATGAAAAATAGTACCTTTGAATATGTATATTACTTTATATTAGTTATTCTAGTAGGATTAGGTATATACTCATTTATAAATTTAAAAGTGTGGGAAGATATGTTTTTACTAAATGACTTTAAATTTTTTGATTATGAACAAAGTCCAATATTATTTTACTTAAAATATTTACTAGTATTAATTGCAATAGCACTTGTTATCTATGTTATCTTTTCTATAATAAGAAAAGTAAAAAATAAAAATATAAAAGTTAAGGAGGAAAAATAATTATGAATATTACTAAAAAAGCAATGGAAAATTATAAAAAATTATTTGGAGAAGAAGTAAAAGAAGGAAATGACGATGAATTAATGGAAATTATAACTAATTTTAGTTTAGATGAAGCACAAGAATATGATCATTTAGATGAGAAAACAAGACAAATGGTAATCTTAGCTGCAACAATTGCGGTACAAACACCTAAAAGATATGAAGTAGCTGTAAAAGCAGCATTAAATGTAGGTGTTACTCCAATAGAAATTAAAGAAATTTTATATCAAGCAGTTCCTTATGTAGGACTTTTAAAAGTATTAGATTTATTAGAGCCAGCCAATAAAATATTTGAAGAAAGAGGAATTAAATTACCTTTAGAAAAACAAGGAACAACTAACTTGGAAAATCGTTTTGATAAAGGATTAAAAGTACAAAAATCAATATTTGGAGATGTAATAGATAAAAATTATGAAAACTCTCCAGAAAATCAAGTTCATATTCAAAAATTCTTATCTGATAACTGTTTTGGAGATTATTATACAAGAAATGGATTAGATGTAAAAACAAGAGAATTAATTACATTTTCAATATTAATTTCACAAGGAGGTTGTGAGCCACAAGTAAAAGGACATATTGCAGGAAATGTAAATGTTGGAAATGATAAGCAAACATTATTAAATACAGTAACAGCACTTCTTCCTTATATTGGATATCCTAGAAGTTTAAATGCAATTAGCTGTATTAATGAGGTAATACATGATTAATAAAGAATTAAAGGAGGAAAACAAAAATGCAAAAAAATATAGGTTCAAAATTAGCGTTATATCCAATGCCATTATTAGTAATAGGAACAATGGTAGATGGAAAAGTAAACTGGTTACTAGCAGGACATAGTGGAATTATAGGACATGATAAAGTTATGGTAAGTTTAGTAAAAACTCATTATACAAATAAAGGAATTAAAGATACAAAAACATTATCAATTAACATAGTAAGTGAAGAAATGCTTAAAAAAGCAGACTATGTAGGTAGTGTAAGTGGAGGTAAGCAAGATAAATCAGATGTTTTTGAATATCGTATTGGAGAAGCAGGAGCACCAATTATAAATGATGCACCAGTAGTTATGGAATGCATTGTAGAAGATAATTATGAAACAGATAATTTTGATAATTTTATAATGTCAATTGCAAATACTTATGTACAAGAAGAAAATTTAGACGAAAAAGGAAAAATAGATTATACAAAATTTAGTCCAGTTTTATTTGAATTTCCAAATTACACATATTTAAGAACAGGAGATACTATTGGAAATTGTTTAAGATTAGATAAAGAATAGAAAGGAAGAGAAAAGTTATGAATAAGAAAAAAGTAATAGCAGTGGTTGCTTTTATATTAGTAATAGTAGTAATTGGAATAATTGTAGGAATTAATTTAGCAAGAAATAATAATGAAAATACAAGTACAGTACAAAATGAAGCAAGCAGTGAAAATCAAGCAGTAGGACAAGTTGCAAATAATGAAACAAATGTAGAAGAAAATGAAAATAACCAAGAAAACGGAAAGGGAAAGGTATTAGTAGTATATTTCTCACACACAGGAAATACAGAAAATGTTGCAAACTTTATACATCAAGCAGTAGGTGGAGATATTGTAAAATTAGAAACTGAAGAGCAATATACTGACAATTATAATGATTTGTTAGATATAGCACAAGAAGAAAAAAATGAAAATGCAAGACCAGCTTTAAGTACTAAAATAGATAATATAGATGAATATAATACTATCTTTTTAGGATACCCAATATGGTGGGGTGATATGCCAATGGCAATTTATACATTTTTAGATGAATATGATTTATCAGGAAAAACAATAGCACCATTTGTAACTTCTGGGGGTTCAGGACTATCAGGAACACCAAGTAATATACAAGACGAAGAGCCAGAAGCAAACGTAACAGAAGGATTATCTATAAGAGATAATAATAGCGAAAATTCACAAAGTGCAGTAAATAGCTGGTTATCTGAAATAGGTTTTTAAGGAGAAGTTAAATGAAAAAAAGTATTTTGATTATAATTTTACTAATTATTGTAATTGCAATTATAGTAAGTATTGTATATTTTAATTCTAGAGATAATGAAAGTAATAATAGTTTAAGTCAAGAAACTATGGAAAATAATACTAATAATAATGTAACAGAAAATAGTATAAATGATAATAATACTATTGATGTAAATGAAACTCAAAATTCACAAAGTGAAGGAGAAGATGTAAGTATGGAAAATGCAAGAATAAAATTAACTGTAAATGGAAACGAGGTATTTGTAAAATTAGATGATAATGTAGCAAGTAGAGAGTTTTTAGAAATGTTACCACTAACATTAACATTTGAAGATTTTAATAGTACAGAAAAAATAGCAACATTACCAAGTGAATTAAATGTAGATGGATTACCTTCAGGATATACACCTGAAGTAGGAGACTTTTCATACTATGCACCTTGGGGAAATGTATCTGTATTTTACAAAGATTTTAGATATTCTAATTCATTATATAAATTAGGAACAATAGAATCTGGAACAGAGATACTAGGAAATATAAATGGTAATTTTGAAGTCACTATTGAAAGAGTGGATTAGAAAATATATAATCTTTATATAAAAGAGAGGAGGTTTTTAGTATGAGTTTTACAATCAATATTTATTATACAGGAAAAGATGGTAGTGCAAGAAAATTTGCAGAAGAAATGGTAGAAAAAGGAGTTGTAGAAAGAGTAAGAGCCGAAAAGGGAAATCAAAAATATGAATATTTTTTCCCAATGGACGATGAAGAAACAGTTTTATTAATAGATAGATGGGAAAGCCAGGAAGCATTGGATGAACATCATAAATCTCCAATGATGAAAGAAATAGCAGAGCTTAGAGATAAATACAACCTTCATATGAAGGTAGAACAATTTGTAGAAAGAAAAAATAAATAAAGTTGTTTTTTGGGACGGGGTCAAAAAACAGCATAGAAAGGAAGATGCGAAATGGAAAAAGCAAAAGTATACTTTACTAAAGAAATAACACCAGAAAGTGTTGTTAAAATGTATGAAACATTAGGAGTTAATTTGCCAGGAAAAGTAGCAGTTAAGTTACATTCTGGAGAAGAAGGAAACCAAAACTATATTAGACCTGAATTTGTAAAAGCAATTGTTGAGAAAGTAAATGGTACAGTTGTTGAATGTAATACTGCATATGAAGGAGCTAGAAATTCAACTGAAAAACATGAAAAATTAATAAAAGATCATGGTTGGACTAAATATTTTGATGTAGATATTATGGATGCAGAAGGACCAGATTTAGTATTAGAAATTCCTAACGGAAAAATACTTAAAGAAAATTTTGTTGGAAAAGATATTCAAAAATATGATTCAATGCTTGTTTTATCACATTTTAAAGGACATCCAATGGGTGGTTATGGTGGAGCATTAAAACAATTATCAATTGGTTGTGCTTCATCAGAAGGAAAATCTTGGATACATTCTGCAGGACAATCTAAAGACCAAACTAAAATATGGAATAATTTACCAGAACAAGATAAATTCCTAGAATCTATGGCAGATGCAGCATCTAGTGTAGTTAAACATTTTGGAAAAAATATTGTATTTATAAATGTAATGTGCAATTTATCTGTTGATTGCGATTGTTGTGCAGTTGCAGAAGATCCTTGTATGAAAGATATAGGAATTTTAGCAAGTACAGATCCAATTGCTATAGACCAAGCTTGTATTGATTTGGTATATAATTCAAAAGATCCAGGAAGAGACCATTTTGTAGAAAGAGTAGAAAGACAAAACGGTAGACATACAATAGAAGCTGCAGCAGAACTTGGATTTGGTACAAGAGAGTATGAACTTATAGATATTAAATAAAAATATAATTATTATAAAAAGAAAGTGTAAAAGAAACTATAAAAGTAGTTTCTTTTATTTTCTTCTGTGGGCATATTCGCTTTTTATTATAGAATCAATTTCTTCAGGAGATTCTTTACAGCCGTTATTTAGCCATAATTTAATAATACTATTTAATCCATTTTTGAAAAATTCAATATGATATTCTACAAACTTATCATCAAAAAATTCTTTTGATAAATTAGTGTCATATTTAAAAATAGAATGTTCATTATCATAGCCAAGTTTAAAATAAGTTTTATAAAATAATTGATTATCTTTTATGTGATGAAATAATTTTAAGAAATTATTACTATTATACTTATTAGTTGTTTCATCTTCATATAAAGTTTCAACTTCTTGTTCTAGTTTTTCTTTTACTTTATTTGCTAAATCATATACATCTAAATAATTAGCATAAAAAGTAGAACGATTTAAATGTGAAATTTTACAAATATCTGTTACGGATATTTGATGTAATTCTTTTGTTTGTAATAATTCAACAAAAACTTTTTCAATCTTTTCTTGTGATTCTCTTCTTCTTTTATTATTTGTTGTGTTCATAAATACCTCCAATTATCCCAACAAATGTCTATAAATTGATGATTGTTTTTTAAAATTTTCTACATTATACTATAAATAAACAAAAAAACAACTGTTGGAATAAAGAAAGGAGGAATTTATATGGCAAGCTTAAAAGATGCAAATAAAAAAATAGAAGATACTGTTGTATCAGGATACAAGAAAATAGAAAATGGAGTTGTATCAGGTTACAAAAAAATAGAAGACAAATTTGTTGATAAGTTTTTGAAAAAAGATGGAGAAACAACAGAAGAAGCAAAAGAAAGACTAAAAAGACAACAGGAAGAATTAGCAAAAAAGAATGAAGAAATAAGAAAAAATGGAGGCAAATAAAATGAAGAAAGAAACTTTATTAGAAATTATATTCGGAACAATTGGTGGTTTAGTATTTGCAGTAGGAATGTGTATGTGTTTAATTCCAGAATGGAATATGTTTACTACAGGAGTTGTAATAAGTATTATAGGATTTATAATTTTATTATGTATAATTCCTATATATAGAGCTAATCATCCTAAAAAAGAACATACACCTATTAATTGGTCAATGGTTCTTACTTGGATTATTGGAATTGCTGGAGCATTACTTATGGGATTTGGAATGAGTAGAATTATGAGTGGAACACCTACAAGAACAGATATGATAGTAGGAATGATTTGTGGAGTTATAGGATTACTTATTTGTGTTCTTATTTATCCAGTTCATTCTTATATAAATAGAAAAGAGAATTAATAATAATGAAAAAAATTAATTCTAAAAATAAAAGTTTTAAAGAATTAAAAATATTGATGAAAAAGATAAC
>CALXCH010000063.1 GCA_944386735.1 uncultured Clostridia bacterium | reverse complement strand
CTTGTCTATATTGAAATTATATATTAGGGGGTATTTTGTTGTCAAAGTTCATTTTCATTTATTACAGGATGCTTAAACAATCTAAAACAATTTTAACAAAAAAATAGAAATTGTCAAATAAAAAAATAAACTATTGAAAAAGAAATATTAAAATGATAAGATGAAAACAAAAGAAGAGATAGGAGAAAAATATATGAATGCAATGGATAGATTAATAGAAAAAATAATAAAGATGAAAAGTCCAGTTGTTATGGGATTAGACCCAAGATATGAAATGATTCCTGAATGCGTAAGGAATAAATATAGTTTAGATTTAGAAGGAGCATCTAAGGCTATTTTAGAATATAACAAAACTTTAATTGATAATACTTATGATATAATCCCTGCAATAAAACCACAGATGGCATTTTACGAGATGTTTGGAATTCATGGTATGCAAACATTTTTAGATACTTGTAAATATGCAAAAGAAAAAGGGATGATAGTAATTGCAGATAATAAAAGAGGAGATATTGGTTCAACTGCTAAAGGATATTCAAATGCATATTTGGGAAAAACTAAAATAGGAGAAATAGAAGAAAGTATTTTTGATGTAGATTTCATGACAGTAAATCCATATATGGGAACAGACTGTATAGAACCATTTGTAGAAGATTGTAAAAAATATGATAAAGGAATTTTTATATTAGCAAAAACATCTAATCCATCATCAGGAGAGTTACAAGATGAGAAATTAGCAAATGGGGAAGAGGTTTATAAAAAAATAATTTCTTTAATAGAAAAATGGGGACAAGACTTAAGAGGAGACTTTGGTTATAGTAGTATAGCTGCTGTAGTTGGAGCAACATATCCAAAACAATTACAAGAATTAAGAAGTTTAGCACCACATACATTTTTCTTGATACCTGGTTATGGAGCACAAGGTGGAAAAGCAGAAGATATAAAATTAGGTTTTGATAAACAAGGTTTAGGTGGAATTGTAAATGCATCTAGAAGTTTAATGTGTGCATATAAAAAAGAAGAATGGAATGAAAATCACAAAGAGGAAGAATATGGCTTAGCAACAAGAGAAGAGGCTTTAAGGATGAATAAAGAATTAAATTTTTTTAATTAAGGAGGATTAATAATGCCAGAAGTAATTAAAGCAAAATTAGTAGAAAAAGAATATTTAAAACCAGATATCGTAAGATTTAAAGTAGAAGCAAAAAACATAGTAGAAACAGCAAAACCAGGTAACTTCTTAGAGATAAGAGTTTCTGAAACTACAGTTCCATTTTTAAGAAGACCTATTAGTATTTATAATTTAAATAAAGATGAAGGAACATTAGAATTTATTTTCCAAATAAAAGGAGAAGGAACAAAATTACTTTCTAAAAAAGAAGAAGGAGATTCAATAGATATTATAGGACCTCTAGGAATGGGAACATTTAAGTTTAGTAGTTATAATAAAATTGCTGTAGTAGGAGGGGGAATAGGAGTATTTCCTTTATATGAACTATCTAAGGAAGCAAAAGAAGAGGGAAAAGAAGTAAATATATATTTAGGTTTTAGAAGTAAAGATTATGTTGTACTAGAAAAAGAATTTAAAGGAGTATCAAATAAATTAGTAGTTACTACAGACGATGGATCTTATGGAATAAAAGGTTTTGCAATTAATGAATTAGAAAAAGACTTAGAAGAAGAAAAAATAGACTGCATATATGCTTGTGGACCACTTCCAATGCTAAGAGCAGTAAAGAAATTAGCAATAGAAAAAGATATTCCTTGTCAAATATCTTTGGAAGAAAGAATGGGATGTGGAATAGGAGTATGTTTAGGATGCGCTGTAAAAACAGCAAGAAGTAGTGATGAAAATCCTGAATACTGGCATGTATGTAAAGGTGGACCAGTATTTAGGGCAAAAGATGTAGATATTTAGAATTGGAAGGAGAATTAAGATAATGAATACAAGTGTAAATTTTGCAGGGATAAAAATGAAAAATCCAGTAACAGTAGCATCTGGTACATTTGGATATGGTAGAGAATATAGTAACTTTTTTGATTTAAGTTTACTTGGGCGGAATAATAACAAAAGGAACATCTATAAAACCTAGAAGCGGAAATAAGCCACCTAGAGTTTGTGAAACTCCAAGCGGAATGTTAAATAGTATTGGGCTTCAAAATCCAGGAGTAGAATATTTTGCAGAAAATGATTTACCATTTTTAAAGAAATTTGATACAGCAATAATAGTAAATGCTTGTGGAAGTACAGTAGAAGATTATATAGAAGTTTGTAAAATATTAGATACATTATATATAGAAGGAGTAGAACTTAACTTATCTTGCCCAAATGTAAAGGCAGGATGTATGGCATTCGGTAGTTCTTATGAAGGAGTAAAAGAGGTAACTTCTAAAGTGAGAAAAGTATTAAATAAGCCTTTAATCGTAAAACTAACGCCAAATGTTTCAAATATAGCAGAGATTGCAAAAGGTGCTGAAGATGGAGGTGCTGATGGAGTTTCTTTAATTAACACATTACTTGGAATGAAAATTGATATAGAAAAAAGAAAACCAGTCTTAGCAAATAATACTGGAGGTTTATCAGGACCTGCAATTAGACCAGTTGCTGTAAGGATGGTATATGAAGTAGCACAAGCTGTAAATATTCCAATTCTAGGAATGGGTGGAATTGTAAATGGAGAAGATGCAATTGAATTTATGTTAGCAGGAGCATCAGCTATATCAATAGGAGCAGGAAATTTTCAAGACCCATATACAAGTATAAATACAATAAAACAAATAGAAGACTATATGGAAAAACATAATATAGAAAATATATCTGATATAATAGGCAAGGTTACAATGAATTAGCAATATTAGCAAAGTATAGAATGTTAATAATTATTGTATAAATAGCCCATAAAGAAAAATATATAATAACATACCACCATTTTGGATAAAAGAACTTTAAGTATTTTTTATTTAAAATGGTGTTTATTATATATAATAAATCTAGTAAGAATAAATATACAATTAATATAAATAAAAATGGATTATAGAAAAATGCATCTCTAAAATTACCATTTATAAAATTTGCAACGCATCTGGTAGCACCACAACTAGGACAAGTTACATTATAATTTTCTTTCCAATAACAACTAGGGGTTAAATTTTTAAAAGGAGAGTTCACAAAAATAAATATCATAGCAAGTAGAACTATAATAGATATTTGTATAATTATTAACTTAGAATATTTTTTATTTAAAAAATTTTTCATAATAAACTCCTAAAAATGGCCTAAAATAAATCGCAAGTTCTCTTTTAATTGCGATTTATTTTTGTATTTAATTCTAATTAAATTAAGATAAAGCTGATACAAAAGAAAGTACACCAAGTACCATTAAACCGTATAATGCAAGTGCTACTATACCTAAAACTAGACCAGCAATGCCCATTCCTCTTCCACCTTTTTTCATTCCTACAACACCAAATATTATTGCAAGAATTGCACAAGGTATAGAAACAACAGGGTAACAGAATAATACAACAGCTATAATTCCTAATACCATAGCAGCTATGCTAAGGCCTTTAGATTCTTGTTTTTCGTCCATTAGCTTCACCCCTTTATAAATATTTAATCTATAACTATATTGTGACATTTTTCAACAAAATTGTCAATAAAATTAAGAAAAAATCTATAAATTCAACCAATTGATAAAAATGTAAAATTATGTTATACTTATGTGTATAACATAAAAAAAGTTATGTAAAAATATTTGTGTTCTAAAACAAATGCTTGAAAGGAATTTATATGACTAAAATCGAGATTTTAAAAGCTTCTAAATATTTAGGAAAGGAACATAAAGCATTTTCTAATATTGTTTCAAAAGCATATGAAATCACGGAGGAAACAGACAAAGATTACAAAAACCGTTTTTCGTGGTATTGGGAAAAAGTTGTGCCAGGAGTACTTAATGGGACAAGAGATATTTTCCTTGCTGAGCTCAATGGTGAAGTTGCTGGATGTGCAATTTTGAAAAAAGAAGATGGAGAAAAGAAAATCTGTACGCTTCTTGTTTTGGATAAATATAGAAACATGGGAATTGCAACTAGATTACTTGAAGAGTCATTCAAGTATCTTGAGACAACAACTCCACTAATTACAATTGCAGAGTACAAAGTTAAGCAATTTATTCCAATAATCAGAAAATACGGTTGGCGGAGAACACAAATACTTGAAAAAGGCTATTATAATAGCCTTTCACGAGAGTTTGTATTCAATGGCAAAATCTCGTAATATAAGCCCAGAAGGATATTTCTTTCTGGGCTTACTTTTATAATTTTTCTATTCTAATTCCCAATATTCCATATTTCTTTTGTTCTTCAGGAGTATAAAATTTTTGTAACACATCTAAAAGTTCTTTTTTAGTCATAGACTTATCTGCTAAAATACTAATATCAAAATCTTTAAATAAATCAGAAAAAGAATTATATCGAAGTAGTCCACAGACTTTAACTTTTAATTTATCCTTCATATCAGGAAGTTTAAGAAATTCAATTTCATCTCCTAAATTAATAATAGATCTTTTCTCATCATATAGGCGTAATTCAATCCTTTTAGTACCATTTTGTATATAATCAAAAAATCTTCCTTCCAATTTCATTTGGTGTACCATGATAAATTCCTCCTTATGAACTAATTAAAACACAAATAAGATAAATAGTCTATATTTTTATTAATTTATTTCTTCTTTTTTTCGACTTAAAATTACAAAAAATAGTTGTATAAAAATCTCTACTTTGATATAATTTAAGAAACTTAGAAATAAACTCTATATAAGGAGGAGTATCATGGAAAAAGAAAATAAACAATGCGATTGTAAAAACAAAAAAGATGAATTCTTAGAAAAATTATTCGAGGAGTATTTGCCAGAAAAAGATAACTTAATTCAAATGTTAAATGAAGTTCAAGAACATTATGGTTATGTACCAATGCATGTTCAAAAAGAATTATCTGAATATTTAAAAATTCCAATGGCAGAAATATATGGGGTAGTTACTTTTTATTCAAGATTTTCATTAGAGCCACAAGGAAAATATAAAATATCTGTATGTTTGGGAACAGCTTGTTTTGTTAAAGGTTCACAAAAAATAATGGATAGATTAACAGATAGACTAAAAATAGGACCGGGAGAAACAACAAAAGACGGATTATTTACAATTGAGCAAACAAGATGTGTTGGAGCATGTGGTTTAGCACCAGTCTTTACTATAAATGGTGAGGTTTATGGAAGAGCAAGTGTTCAAAAATTAGATCAAGTCTTGGATGAATTAATAAATAAAGAAAAACAAAATGCATAATTACTAACTAATAAAAAAGTTGGGAGGAATAAAATGAAAACATTAGAGGAAATTCATGAAATAAGAGAAGAAAAAAGAAAAGAATTAGACTTAAGGGTAAATACTAAAGCAGATACAAGAGAAAAACATATTTTAGTATGTCAAGGAACTGGTTGTACTTCTTCAAAATCACCAGAAATATTAGAGAATTTTAGAAGAATATTAAAAGAAAAAAATATAGAAAATGTAAGAGTAATAAAAACTGGATGTTTTGGTCTATGTGCAAAAGGACCAATTGTTATAATTAGACCAGAAGATACTTTTTATGCTATGGTGACTCCCGAAGATTGCGAAGAAATTATACAAACACATATAGTAGAAGGAAAAAGAGTAGAAAGATTATTATGTAAAGATATAGATGGTAAGATAGTAAATAGCTTAGATGAACTAAATTTTTATAAAAAACAAAAAAGAATAGCTCTTAAAAACTGTGGTGTTATAAATCCTGAGGACATTGATGAATATATAGCTTTTAATGGATATAAAGCATTAGAAAGAGTATTAGATGTAATGTCTCCAGAAGAGGTAATAGAGGTAATTTCTAAATCAGGACTTCGTGGTAGAGGTGGAGCAGGATTTCCAACAGGAAAGAAATGGGAGCTAACAAGAGCAAGTAAAGGAAAACAAAAATATGTAGTATGTAATGCTGACGAAGGAGATCCAGGAGCTTTTATGGATAGAAGTATTCTAGAAGGAGATCCACATAGTGTGCTAGAGGCTATGATTATTGCAGGATATAGCATAGGTGCAAATAAAGGTTATATTTATGTTAGAGCAGAATATCCAATTGCAGTAAAAAGATTAGATATTGCAATAAAACAAGCAAGAGATTATGGAATACTTGGTAAAAATATATTTGGCTCAGGATTTGATTTTGATATTGAAATAAGATTAGGTGCAGGAGCATTTGTTTGTGGTGAAGAAACAGCACTTTTAGAGTCAATTGAAGGAAAACGTGGTCAACCAAGAGTAAAACCACCATATCCAGCAGAAAGTGGTTTATGGGGAAAACCAACACTTATAAATAATGTTGAAACTTATGCAAATATTGCTCAAATTATTTTAAAAGGAGCTGATTGGTTTTCTTCTATAGGTACAGAAAAATCTAAAGGAACTAAAGTATTTGCATTAGGTGGAAATGTAAATAATATAGGATTAGTAGAGGTACCTATGGGAACAACTTTAAGAGAAATAGTGTATGACATAGGTGGAGGAATACCAAATGGAAGAGATTTTAAAGCAGCGCAAACAGGAGGTCCTTCAGGTGGATGTATTCCAAAAGAACATCTAGATACCCCAATAGATTATGAGTCATTAAAAGAAATAGGTTCTATGATGGGTTCTGGAGGATTAATTGTTATGGATGATACTAAATGTATGGTATCATTAGCAAAATTCTACTTAGAATTTACAGTTAGTGAAAGCTGCGGTAAATGTACTCCTTGTAGAATTGGAACAAAAAGGATGTTAGAAATATTAGAAAACCTTTGTAATGGTAAGGGTGAAGAAATAGATATTTATAGATTGGAAACACTAGCAAAAAATATACAAAAATCTAGTATTTGTGGACTTGGACAAAGCGCACCAAACCCAGTACTTAGTACATTAAATTATTTTAGAGAAGAATTTAAAGAACATGCAATAGATAAAGTATGTAGAACTGCTGAATGTAAGGCACTAGCAACAATAGGAATAGACGAAGAAAAATGTAAAGGCTGTGGATTATGTCAAAAACATTGTCCAGTAAACGCAATTAAAGGCGAAGGACGAGAAAAAAGAGTAATTGACCAATCTATATGTATTAAATGTGGTACTTGCATTGCAACTTGCCCATTTCATGCAATAAATTAAAAATAGGAGGAAAAGCAATGGAAGAAGAAATTGTTACATTAACAATAGATGGAGAAACTATAAAAGCCAAAAAAGGCACTACAATTTTAGAGGCAGCAAAACATGCTGGTATAGATATTCCTACATTATGTTTCTTGAAAGACATAAATGAAGTTGGAGATTGTAGAATGTGTATTGTTGAAGTAGAGGGAAGAAGAGGATTTGCAACTTCATGTATACAGACAGTAGAAGAGGGAATGGTGGTACATACTCATACACCAAATGTTCTAGAAGCAAGAAGAACAGTATTAGATTTAATAATTTCAAATCATGCTAAAGATTGTTTAACATGTACACGTTCTGGAAATTGTGAGTTACAAACATTAGCTACAAAATTTAATGTTCTACATGTAGAATATCCAGGAGAAATGACAAAACATAAAATAGATGATAAATCTCCAGCATTAGTTAGAGATTTTAATAAATGTATATTATGTAGAAGATGTGTTGCAACTTGTAAAAATATACAAGGAATTGGAGCGATTGATTGTATAAATAGAGGTTTTGAATCTTGTATTTCAACAGTTGGAGACCATAGCTTAAATGATGTAAACTGTACATTTTGTGGTCAATGTATAGAAGCCTGTCCAACAGGAGCATTACATGAAAAAGAGAGTATAAAAGAAGTATGGGCAAGATTAAAAGATCCAGAGAGTTATGTAGTAGCTCAAACTGCACCATCAATTAGAGTGGCATTAGGTGAAGAATTTGGTATGGATATAGGAACAAATGTAGCAGGGAAAATGGTAACAGCTTTAAAAAGATTAGGATTTGATAAAGTATTTGATACAAATACAGGAGCAGATTTTACAATTATGGAAGAAGCAAATGAATTTGTAGAAAGATTTAAAGAAAATAATACACTTCCTATGATGACATCTTGCTGCCCAGGATGGGTAAGATATATAGAGGAAAACTATCCAGAATTATTACCACATTTATCAAGTTGTAAATCACCACATCAAATGTTTGGGGCTTTAATTAAATCTTATTATGCTAAAAAAGAAAATATAGATCCAAGTAAAATATATGTTGTATCAATTATGCCATGTGTTGCCAAAAAATTTGAGGCTATTCGTCCAGAAATGCAAAATGATGGACTTTATGATGTAGATGGTGTAATTACTACACGTGAACTTTCAAGAATGATTAAACAAGCAAATATTGAATTTACAAAACTAGAAGATAGTAAATTTGATGATCCAATGGGAGAAGCAACAGGAGCAGGAGCAATATTTGGAACAACAGGAGGAGTAATGGAAGCAGCATTAAGAACTGCACAAGATATTTTAACAGGAGAAGACTTAGAGAAAATAGACTTTGAAGCAGTTAGAGGTGGAAAAGGAATAAAGAAAGCAACTGTAAATATAGCAGGAAAAGAAATAAAAGTAGTAGCAGCAAGTGGACTTAAAAATGCAAGAAAAATATTAGAAGAAATAAAGAACGGAAAAGCAGATTATCAATTTGTGGAAATAATGGCATGTCCAGGAGGATGTATAATGGGTGGAGGTCAACCAATAAAAAGTGCTAAAATACGTTCAGAAGTAGATGTAAGAAAATTAAGAGCAAACGCTTTATACTCAATAGATGAAAAATCTACTATTAGAAAATCACATGAAAATCCAGTACTTCAAAAAATTTATAAAGATTATTTAGGAAAACCAGGAGGAGAATTAGCACATAAATTACTACATACTCATTATGAGAAAAGAGAAAAATATAATTTTGAAACATAAATAAAAAATAAACTGTTTTTCGGGACGGGGTCAAAAAACAGTTGTTAAATCTGTTCTGAAAATAATAGAATAGAAAGTAGGAAGATAAAAAAATTAAAGAGCACTTCAAAATCAAAGTGCTCTTTTGACGTCTCATTATAAAACGTCATTGATAGAGGCTGCAATGCAAATCAAAGGAATAGAAAGTTTTACTTTTCTTTTGTCCTTTGGATTAACTTTCACTCTCCATCCATAATCTTCTAATACATCAATAGTAATATCAAGAATTTCTTCTTGAAGTTTCACCTTAAAGGTTACTGTTTTGCTAAGAGATGTAATAGAATTAAGTTCTGAAATAGTTAAAGTCCTTAATTGCATCATGATACTTGAGTTGCAAGCATTTAATTGCATTTCTAAAACCTCTTTTGCTGATGAAGCAATTTCTTTTGCTACATCTTGTGAAGTAATCATTTTACCTCCAAACAACGGTGTATTTACAATACTTTGTAATTATAACATATATTTAATAAATAAACAAATTGAGAAAATTAGACCCGTCTCCAAGTGTCTAAATCTGTTCTATTCCCATTCTATTGTTGCTGGTGGTTTTGATGTTATATCATAAACTATTCTATTAACATGTTCTACTTCATTTACAATTCTACTAGATACTTTTTCTAGTACTTCATAAGGAATCTTGCTCCAGACTCCTGTCATAAAATCAGTTGTTTCTACTGCACGAAGCGCTACTGTATAATCATAAGTTCTTTCATCACCCATAACTCCAACAGATTTTAAATTTGTTAATACTGCAAAATATTGATTAATATTTTTATGAAGTCCCGCTTTAGCTATTTCTTCTCTAAATATACTATCCGCTTCTTTTAAAATATTTAGCTTGTCTTCTGTAATTTTTCCAATAATACGTATTGCTAATCCTGGTCCAGGGAATGGTTGTCTATAAACTAAGTTTTCTGGAATACCAAGTTCTAAACCAGTTTTTCTTACTTCGTCTTTAAATAAATCTCTTAAAGGTTCTACAATTTCTTTAAAGTCTACATAGTCGGGTAAACCTCCTACATTATGATGACTTTTTATTACAGAAGATTTACCTAAACCACTTTCTATTACATCTGGATAGATAGTTCCTTGAACTAAATAGTCTACTGTTCCGATTTTCTTTGCTTCTTCTTCAAATACACGAATAAATTCTTCACCTATAATTTTTCTTTTTTTCTCAGGGTCTGTAACACCAGCAAAAAAAAAAAAAAATCTATCCTTACAATTTATACGGATTAAGTTAATATCAAATTGGT
>CALXCH010000062.1 GCA_944386735.1 uncultured Clostridia bacterium | reverse complement strand
AACAGAATGAAAGCTGTTGCTTCTGTAACATTCGATAACGAATTCGCAGTACATGATATTAAAGTTATCGAAAGCCAAAATGGATTATTTATAGCTATGCCTAGCAGAAAAACTCCAAACGGAGAATTCAAAGATATAGCTCATCCAATCAATGCTGAAACAAGGGAGAAAATTCAAAAAGCTATTTTAGATGCTTATGAAGCTCCAGAACAAAATGAAAGTGAAAAAACAGAAGATTCATCAGCAGAATAATAAAAAATTAAGAAGCACCTTAATTGGTGCTTTTTTGGTGCTATTTTTATTTTTTCTTCCTGTTTTTTGACCCCGTCCCAAAAAACAGCTTTTAAAATACTTGAAAAAATCTTAAAAACAAGGTAAAATAGATAAGTATAATAAAATATTTTTAGGAGAAGAAAGATGTATTTAATAGTAGGACTTGGAAATCCTGAGGAAGATTATAGTAATACAAGACATAATATGGGGTTTGATACAGTTAATAAAATCGCATCAGAATATAATATAGAAGTAAATAAAAAGAAATTTAAAGGTTTATATGGGGCAGGGGTAATAGAAGGAGAAAAAGTAATACTTTTAAAGCCACAAACCTTTATGAACTTAAGTGGAGAAAGTGTAAAAGAAGTTGTAGACTTTTATAAAATAGAAAATTGTGATATAATAGTTATCTATGATGATATGGATATAGATTTAGGAACAATAAAAATAAGAAAAAAAGGAAATCCTGGCTCTCATAATGGAATGAAATCAGTTGTGCATTATTTGGGGATAGAATTTCCGAGAATAAGAATAGGGATTGGAAAACCAGAAAATGGAGACTTTATAAGATATGTAATAGGTCCAATTCCAGAGGAAGAAAAAGAAATATTAGATAAATCAACTACCCTTGCAAAAGATGCAGTGGTTGAGATAATAAAATGTGGCATAGATAATGCAATGAATAAATTTAATTAGTAAGGAAGGTTGAAATGACAGAAATATTTGTACGAAAAAATAAGGATAAGAGAGAAATAGCTTTAGTAGAAAATGGAATATTAGTAGAATATTATGAAGAAGATAATAAGCAAGCAAGAAAAGAAGGAAATATTTATATAGGAATAGTAAAAGATGTAATAGTAGGAATGCAATCAGCATTTGTAAATATAGGAACAGAAAAAAATGGTTTTATACATTTAAAAGATGTGTTACCAAAAGTTGATGAAACTAAAGAAAAAGTTGATACAAGTATTAATATAAAAGATGTAATAAAGTTAAATCAAAAAATATTAGTACAAGTAAAGAAAGATAGTAATGAAAAAAAAGGTGCAAAGGTATCTACACATATAAACTTACCCAGTAAATATATTGTTTTAATGCCAAATACTAATATTGTAACTGTATCACAAAAAATAGAAGATAAAAAAGAACAAGAAAGATTAATAAAATTAGTAAGAGAAAATTTAAGTAAAAATAATGGAGCAATTATTAGAACATCAGCAGAAGGAAAAGAAAAAGAAATAATAGAAGATATAAAAAAAATAGAAGCTAAATGGAATAAAATAATAGGAACAAGTATAAATCCAAATAATAATAAACCAAAACTTTTATATAAAAGTGAAGATATTTTAGAAAAAATCTTAATGGATTTAGTAGAAAATAATATTACTAAAATTGTTGTAAATGATAAAAAAGAAAAAGAAGAAATAGAAAAGACATTAGAAGAAAATCCAGAATATAAAGCTATAAAAGTAGAATTAAGAGAAAAAGAGAATATTTTTGATACATATGATATAGAAAAACAAATAGAAAAATCAAAAAATAGGAAAGTATGGCTTAAGTGTGGAGGTTTTATTACAATAGATAAAACAGAAGCATTAACAGCAATAGATGTAAACACAGGAAAATATACAGGGAATAAGAATTTAGAACAAACAATATTTAAAGTAAATAAAGAAGCAACTGTAGAAATTGCAAAACAAATAAGACTACGTGATACTGGTGGAATAATAATTATTGATTATATAGATATGGAAAAAACAGAAGATAAAGATAGAATAGTAGAATTACTAAAAGAAGAACTAAAGAAAGATAGATCTAAAACACAAGTAGAAGGATTTACAAAATTAGATTTAATGGAAATGACAAGAAAACATATATGTAGTCATAAAGAATAAGACAATTGGGACGGGGCTTTTTTGTCTTGAAAAAAGGAAGGTAACAATGAACGTAGGATTTATATCACTAGGATGTAGTAAGAATTTAATAGATACAGAAATAACAATTGGAAGGTTTAAAGAACATAATTATAAAATAGTAAATGATGAAACTAAGGCAGATATATTAGTTATCAATACCTGTGGATTTATTGATTCTGCAAAAGAGGAAGCAATAAACACAATTTTAGAGATGGCAGAATATAAAAACAAAAGGTGCAAGTATTTAATCGTAATGGGATGCTTAGTTCAAAGGTATTATGATGAATTAGTAAAGTTACTTCCAGAAGTAGATTTGTGGATTAAACTTGATGAATATGATATTTTATGGGATAAAATAGATGACCTAGTAAGAAGAGATATTGTAGAGAAATCTAAAACAAAGAAAATAACTAAAATATCTGAGATACCACCAATGCCAATGTTTTCACAAGAGGAATATTTGGATAGAACAGTAACTACAGGAAGTAATTATGCTTATTTAAAAATAGGTGAAGGATGTAGTAACAGATGTACATATTGTGCTATTCCATATATAAGAGGTCCTTTTGTTAGTAGAAAAAAAGAAGACATATTAGAAGAGGCAAAAGAATTAGCTAAAAAGGGAATAAAAGAATTAATTATAATAGCACAAGATACTACAAAATATGGAATTGATATATATGGTAAAAATTGTTTAGCAGAATTGTTAGAAGAAATCAGCAATATAGATGGTATTAAGTGGATTAGATTTTTATATAGCTATCCAGAAGGAATAACAGATGAATTAATAGATTTAGTAGCTACAAATCCTAAAATTGCAAAATATTTTGATATACCAATTCAACATATATCAGATACAGTTCTAAAGAGAATGAATAGAAAGACAAGTAAAAAACAAATAATAGAACTTATTTCTAAAATAAGAAATAAAATACCAGATGTAACATTAAGGACAAGTTTAATGGTAGGTTTCCCAGGCGAGACAAAGGAAGAATTTAATGAGTTATTAGAATTTGTAAAAATAGCTAAATTTGATAAATTAGGTGTATTTAAATATTCTAAAGAAGATGGAACACCAGCAGCAAGAATGGATAAGCAAATACACGGAAATACTAAAACATCAAGATATAATAAGATAATGAAAGAACAACAAGAAATATCAAAAGAGAATTTAGAAAAGAAAATAGGAAAAAAATATGAAGTATTAATAGAAAATATCTCATTTGATGGTAGATATTATATAGGAAGAACAATTGAGAATGTTCCTGATATTGATGGATTAGTATATATTAAAAATAATGAGAAACTTAAAAGAAAAGAATTGATTAATAAATTTGTAAATTGTAAAATATTAGATGTAAATAGTTATGATTTAATAGGTGAAATCATTTAGGAGTTGATAATATGGTAATTAATTTAGGTGATGAAAAGGACAAAAAAGATATTGTGCTAACAGTTATAAAAAAGCCTGGAAGAGATGACTTATATGAGTATTATTTAGGAGATACAAGAATAGGTGTATTAGATACAGATGTAATGGAAGACAATATTTTAATTTTATCAAATACTATAGATAATGAATTATCATCACAAATAAAAGATGCAATAGATAGATTACCAAGAGAAGAGATAGAACAAGAAGGAGAATTAGCAGCACAAATTGATGCTTACCTAAAAGAATTTGGGGAAGAAGATGAAGTAGCTGAAGCTATAACTTTAGTAGACTTAGATGAGAATATTGAAGATAATGATAAAGATGAAGAAAATGACAAAGAAGAGGAAAAAGAGCAAGAAGAGGAAGGGTATGAGGAAGACAAGGAAGATGAAAAAAAGGAAGATAAAACATCTACTATAAAAGATGTTAATGTAAAACAATCTGTAGAGCTAGATGAAAGAGCAAATGATATGCATGATGTAAGAAAATGGTTGGGACTTCCTCAAGAGCTTGATAGAATTGGTGTTATAGAGTCATACCAAATGAGTGATTTAAAAGATGAAAAAGGCAAAAACTATGATAATGCAACAACTAGATATTCGCTTGTTGCAATTAGAAAAGACGGTAAAGTAGAACCATTATCTAAATATATTCCAGATTTAGAACAAAGAGATAGTGCTGGAAATGATCCAACAACGGAAAGTTATCAAGTAGATGCAGAAGGAAAAGTCGAAAAAGATGCGGTTTTAAGTGAATATCAATTTGGCTCAAAAATTATACAAATTGATAATAGAGAAATGGGAAGAATTGAGATAAATATAGGAGAAGAAGCAAGAGATTCTACAGAAGTAATGGGAGTACAATTAAGAGGAGAAAATACTTTATTTGCAACAGATACAGAAACAAGAAGTGTAATTGGAGAATATGAAGCAAATGGTGAAGATACAGTTGAGGATAATTTAAGAGAAGCAAAAGAGCATCCAGATCCAGAATATGATAAGATGGATGTAAGAGATATAGATGGTGATCCGACTACTAAGTCACATATACATCTAGAAGATAAAGTTTATTTTGAAGATGGAACAGAATTAACTTTTGATGAACTTGCAAAAAGATGGGGATTTTACAAAGATGATGGGAAACCAGATGGTGAATATGCAAGAGAAAAATACCTTGAAAAACAAATGGAAGATTTAGAAAAAGAACCACAAGAAATTGTAGAAGAATTAGATGAAGATTTTGAAGATCCAAGAATACAAAACCAAAGAGAATAAAAATAAAGGAGCAAATGCTCCTTTTTATTGTGGCTCAACGTGAACTACAGTTTTATATACATTATCTAATTTAGTAACAGATTTTTCTAAATCATCTGCTAAAGAATGGCTTTTGAAAGTAGACATATTGCCATCTAGGCCAATTGTAATAAAAACTAAATATTTATCTCCAACAGGTGCCGAAACAATGTCTCTTACATCTTGAATTTCTTTATAACTATGTGCTATTTCTAAAATTAAGTCTTTAGTTTTACTATCTATACTAATATCCATTAAAACATTATAACTTTCAATAAAAATTGTAATTCCTGTATAGCATATCCATAAAGAAATACCAATACCAACAACACCATCAAACCAATATATACCAAATAAGCTTAAAATTACAGAAATAAGAGTAAAAGTAGTTACAACACAATCATTTCTGTGGTCTTTCATATTTGATTCTAATAAAATACTTGGATGGTTTTTATTTGCTCTTGATGTATATAAGTATAAACAAAGTTTAGTAATAATTGTTATAATACAAACAAGGACTAAGAACCAAGAAAATTCAAGTTTTTCACCTGCTATTAGACTAGCAACTGAATCAAAAAGTAATTTCGCTGCAACCAATATCATTGCAATGCTTATAAACATAGAAAAAATATATTCAGCTTTTCCATGTCCTAAGTTATGGTCTTCATCATTTGGTACACTTGCGATACGGTTTCCAATAAAAGTCATAAGAGAAGCAAATATATCTCCAGCGCTATTAAAACTATCTGCAATCATAGCTTGACTTTTACTTAAGAAACCTACTGTTGCTTTTATAATTAATAAAAATATATTTCCGAGCTATACCTAAAATTCCAGCTCTTTTTGTTACAATAAATTTTTCTTCATGTTTTTCCATAATTTTTTCTCCTATAAATTTTCATAATAATATATTATTGCTTGTTTGTTTATTTTAGAATAACATTATTATTATAGCACACAAGAGTTATAAAATCTAGAATTTAAGCTAAAAATTTTATTGCAAAAAAAAATAATAAGTGATATAATGGAAAAGTACAAAAGGTAAAATTAAAGAGGTGGAAAGATGACAGCAATATTTGCAGTAATATATATATTAATATTTGCTATATTTGCCTTAATAGCATATGCTGTATTACAAATAAAATTATTTGGAATGAAAGTTAAAGACTTTTGGTCATTTATTGAAGCAAACCAAATGCTTGATAAATTATATAGCTTTGCAAAACAATATGAAAACATGTCACCACAAGAACAGGTAATTTATTTATCAGAAGCGGAAAAGATATTTAAAGCTTTTGATAATGTCCCAAATGAATTATGGGAAGAAGAATATGATAAATATAAAGAAGTTTTAAATAAATATAAAGATATAAAGATGCTAAGATGGACGGATTCATCGAAACAAAAAAATTAAAGAAAGATGGAATTTAGTTTCCATCTTATTTTTAAGGTTTTATAATAAATAAACTTAAAGCAAGATAAGCATAACGGAAAGCTTTCTTCATAAATAGTCTTGATTTTAGTACCTCAAATGTTTCTGACATAGCACAGTATTTATCAACAAAAGTTAGTATAAAGCCCTCTAAAGATTTAGGAAATTCTACTGTAACTGGCCACATATGCTTTATAATCATATCTTTTTCTTTTTCATTTAAATCAAATAATTTACTAGCATTTTCACATGCTGTTTTACCATGAGTAAAAGCATGTAATCCTTTTCTATTTGGTTCTCGTTTTCTCCAATCATATAAAAATAGGTCATGAAGCATAGCTGCACGAGCCCCTGATTTATAATCTAAATTATATTTTTTGCAAATTAAGTAGCAATAATATGCAGCTGTATAACAATGGTCGAAACAAGTTGTTTCATAATGTTGTCTAAAATTTTTCATTTGCAATACTGTTTCATTTGTAATTAATGGATTAATGATTTCTTGGAATTCTTTATCATTTTCCATTAAATCTTTTAAATATTCTTTCATAAAATACCTCTCTATTTTTATAAATCTATAATTTTATAATCAAAATTCATCTCTTGTAAAAATTTAAAAATATCATTTATATTAATTAACATTGTAGCAGTATTGTCATTTGGGTGAAAGGCAATTACTTCTTCATTTAGAAGTTCTTTATCAATATAAGTTTTTATATCATGCTCCTTGTTGTTTATTAATCCAAATATCGAAACTGTTCCAGGAGTTAGATTCATTTTTTCTTTTAAATATTTTTCACTTGCAAAATGTAGTCTATCTCCAACAATATTACTTGCTCTTTTTATATCTAATCTTTTAGTGTCTTTTATAATAAACAAATAAAAATTTTTATCATTTTTACCAGCTAAAAATAAATTTTTTGCTTTACTGCATTTAATATCTTTTACATAAAAGTCGGTTTCTTGTGATGTATATACAGCAGGATGAAAAATAATTTCATATTTAATATTTAATTTATCTAAAATTTCTTTTACTTCATTCATATAACCCTCTACTATAATTATAGCATAATGAGGGGTGTTAGTGCAATTAAAATGGTAAAATTTAATAAAATATTAATTTATAAAAAGGGAGCATAAAACCCACTACCTTTAGATGGTTGGTAGTTCACTAAATTAATTAAAAATAAATAAAAAGCAAATAATAATAATAAAAACATACTTAATAAAAAATTAAGAACTATAAAAACCTTGAAAGACTAACGGAAATAGGGAAAAGAACAAAAAAATATTAAAATTTATAGGAAAATATTGCAATAATTTTAAATAGAGAGTATAATAATAAGTGTAGCTTAATAATATTAACAAGAATATTATTTATAAAGAGAGGTAGAAAAATGGATTATTTATATATACTAAGAGAAGCTTTAGTATGGATAATAACAATATTTTGGTTATATAATATTTTAGTAAGTTTGTGTTCTTTAGTAAAAATAAAAGACAAACCTTTAAAAGTAAAAAAAGATCACAGATTTATGGCTATAATTCCGGCTCATAATGAAGAAGCTGTAGTAAAAAGCTTGATTGATAGTCTTAAAGCACAAAATTATAATAAAGATTTATATGATATTTATGTAATTGCAGATAATTGTACAGATAATACAGCACAAATTGCAAGAGATGCAGGGGCAATTGTTTATGAAAGATTTAATCCAAGTAAGAAAACTAAAGGTTATGCACTAGATTGGTTCTTACAACAAAAAATAAAAGAAGATGCTCCATATGATGCATTCTTTGTATTTGATGCAGATAATATTGTTGATCCTAATTTTATAAAAAATATGAATAAACATCTTTGCCAAGGTGAAGACGTAGTACAAGGTTATAGAGATATTAAAAACCCAACAGATAATTGGATTACAGCTGGATATGCATTATTCTATTGGACAATGCACAGATTTTATCATTTAGCTAGATATAATATAGGTTTATCACCATTATTAAATGGTACAGGATTTATGGTAAGATTTGATGTTGTAAAACCACAAGGATGGGATACAAAAACATTAACTGAAGATATAGAATTTTCATTAAAAAGAATAATAAAGGGTAAAAAATTAGGTTGGGCAACAGATGCAATAGTATATGATGAACAACCAACAGGATTTAAACAAAGTTGGTCTCAAAGAAGTAGATGGACAGTTGGACATATACAATGTATAAAAGAATATACAAAAGATTTAGCAGAAGCTGCTAAGAAGAATAAATCAATGGTAAATGTAGATGGTTTATTATATATTGCAGGAAGTATACCAATGTTTGTTATAACAATAGTATTATTACTAACAAACTTCTTAATGTATGCAGGTGATGGAATGACACAATTAGAACTTATAGAAAATATCATGAGATATTTAGTGCCAACTTTCATTTTCCCAATAGTAACAGCAGCTATAGCAATGTTCTTAGATAAGAGACCAATTAAACCAATGCTTAAGGGCTTAGCTTGTTATCCATTATTTATGGGTTCATGGTTACTTATAAACTTTAAATGTTTATTCAAGAGAGAGACAACATGGGAGAAGATAAACCATGTAAGAAATATAAAAATTGCGGAAGCAGGATTACAAGAAGAAAGAAATTAACCAAAAGTTGGCCAAAAGCCAACTTTTTATTTTTTAAGGAGAAAAAGGTATGGAAAAAAACGAAGTATTAAAAAAATCTAGAAAAGAAAATCTATTACATATAGGATTAATAATTTTGGGTGCAATACTTTTAATTATCCCCGCATTTCATACAAATATTTGGTTTGATGAGTCATATAGTGTTGCAATAGCAAACCATTCATTTGGAGAAATATGGACAATTGGAAGTCATGATGTACATCCGATATTATATTATTGGATGTTAAAAGTTTTAAATTTAATATTTGGAGAAAATATAATTGTATATAGACTATTTTCAGTAATAGGAATTGTAGTACTTGGTACATTAGGATTAACACATATAAAAAAGGATTTTGGCAAAACAGCAGGATTATTATTTACATTCTTTAGCTTTTTCTTACCTGCTATGCTAAATTATGCATTAGAAATAAGAATGTATTCATGGACAGCAGTTTTTGTAACATTAATGGCTATATATTTATATAGATTTATAAAAAATAAGAAAACAAAAGATTTAATTCTTTTTGGAATATTTAGTTTAGCTAGTTGCTATATGCATTATTATGCTTTAGCTGCAGCAGGAATAATAAATTTAGGATTAATAATATATGTAATAAAAAATAGAAAGAAAATAGCAAATAGTACAATTAGAAACTTTATAATAGTAGAAATATGCCAAGTATTACTATATCTTCCATGGTTTGTTTGCTTTGTAGCACAAGCGTTAAGAGTAGGTTCAGGATTTTGGATTACGCTAGAATTTCCACAGATAATATATGATTTATTAGATTTTCAATTTAAAGGAAGCTTAAGTCAGGCATTACCACTTACAGTATCTATTCTTTTATACATATATTTAATATACATTATAATAAAAAATATAAGAAAAAAGGAAGATATAAAAGTAGGAATTATTCCAATAGCAATATATATAATTATAATAATAGCAATGGCATTGGTATCTAATATAACACCAATACTTTATGCAAGATATTTATTTCCAATAACAGGACTTCTAATATTTACAATTTGTTATTTCTTAGCAAAAGAAAATAATAAATTTATAATTGGATTAATCTGTGGAGCAGTTTTAGTATTATCTGCATATAACTTAATAGAAAATATAAATACAAATTATGATGAATCAAACAAAGCTCCAGTAGAGTATTTAAAAGAAAACGTACAACCAGATGATATATTGATTTATTCAGATATGGGAAATGGTGGAGTTTCAGCAGTATTCTTAAATGGAAATGAACAATATTTTATAAACTTAGGAAATTGGTCAATTGAAGAAGCATATAAAGCATATGCACCACAAATGGGAGTTTTGTCAAGCATAGAAGAAGCTAAAGAAAAAGCAACAGGAAGAATAGTTATAGTAGATACAGGAGATTTAACATTATACAATCAAATAAAAGATGATTCTGAATACAAAACAGTTTCAATAGAGAAGTTTGAAGCAAAATACCATAATTATGTTTATAA
>CALXCH010000061.1 GCA_944386735.1 uncultured Clostridia bacterium | reverse complement strand
TCATATGATATCATATATTTATATATCTTTCAATAATCTTATTTTTTGTTTACTACGTCTTTTAATGCTTTACCAGCTTTGAATACTGGAGCTTTTGATGCAGGTATTTTGATTTCTTCTTTAGTTTGTGGGTTTCTACCTTTTCTAGCTGCTCTTTTTCTAACTTCGAAAGAACCAAATCCAACTAGTTGAACTTTTTCTCCTTTTTTTAGTGAATCTGTTACAACTTCTACAAAAGCATTTACTGATGCTTCAGCTGCTTTTTTTGTTTCTCCTGTTTTTGCAGCCATTGCTGCGATTAATTCAGCTTTGTTCATTTAAATTACCTCCTATAAAGTATAATGTTTATGTACTCTATTGCCTGAACCAAGCAATAAATGTACTACTAATTAAAATAATTCGCCAAAAATATTTAAAATCCTTCTTTTTTTCGCATTTTTTTGTTATTTTTTTGGATTTTAATATATTTTTAGTTTTGTAAGTATACTGCAAATCTTATCTCCTGCTGGCATCATTTGTACTTCTTCTTTAGTAAATACCTTTAATGCAACTACTGCCAAAACATAGATAATTACTGCAAATACTATTGCTAATATTGTAGCCAATTTTTCTGCAATTATTCCTGTAAGCGCAGAATACATAAAATATGAGCATATTGCCATAATTACAGTTGCTAAAACTGGTTTTAATACAAATTTGTTAAGTGGTAATTTTAACTTAAATGCTTTTTTTAAGCAAACTATTGAAATAGAAAATGCAACTGCATGACAAGCAACAGATGCCCATGCTGCTCCATTTACTCCAATAGATGGTATTGGCACTAAAGTTAAGTTTAAAATTAATTTTGCTATTACTCCGGAGTCCCAGTGAAATTGCTGGAATTCTTAAAAGTCCATATCCTTGCAAGGCTCCATTTATTGTTTGGTCAAGTATTGTAAATAATATCGTAAGTGAACTTATTTGAAGTATTACTGTTCCATCACTTGCGTTTGGATATAACAAATTTAATATTGGTCCTGCAAATATGCACATTCCTATTGTACAAGGAAGTCCTATTAACATAGAAACAAGTAATGAAAAAGTTGTTTTTTGTTTTATTGTTTTTCTATCCTTCTTTGCTTTTGCTGCAGAAATTGCAGGAACTAGTGCTGTTGAAAAAGCCACATTTATAGATAGTGGAAGACTTGTTAATGTATCTACTTTTCCTCCTAATATTCCATATTGGCTAACTGCTACATCATCTGGTAAAAATTGCTTTAAGCTTCTTACAACTGTAAATGAATCTATATTTTTATTTATTGATGAAAGAATAGCTGTTATTGCTATAGGAAGTGATACAAGTACTATTTTTTTGACAATAGTTCTTACTCTTTCATACTTATAATTTACTGTAGATTTTATTTCTTGTGCTATTTCTTTTCTTCTTACTTTATAATACAAATATAAATACCCAAAACCAACCATTGTAGCTAAAGTGGTAGCAAGTGTTGCTCCTGCTGCCATCCATTCTGTTGACACATTTGATACTATTGCAACTATTTCTACTAATATAATAGTTAAAGCTGTTTTAAATATTTGCTCTAAAGTCTGTGACCTTGCTGTTGCTTTTATTTGTTGTCTACCATTAAAATATCCCCTCATTACTGATGCTATAGCAACAAAGAATATTGCAGGTGATAATGCAACTAATGTCATTTCTGATTCTGGTATTTGTAACCATTCTACTGCAATCATGTGTGCTCCAAAGAATAACATTAGAGTTCCTACCAAACCAATAACAGCAAATGTTGCAAATGCTATTTTAAATATTCTATGAGCTCCTTTATGGTCTCCTATCGCTACTCTTTCTGATACTAATTTTGAGATTGCATTTGGAACTCCTATTGATGAAATTGTTAAAAGCAATGCGTATATTTGATAACTTGCTGATACAATTCCATTACCTTTATCTCCAAAACCTTCTCTATTTGTTAAATATAAATTATATACTAAACCTAATAATTTTATCAAAACTTGTGAAAATATTAAGGTTATAACACTCTGCATAAATGTCTCTTTTTTACTTGTCTTTTCCTTTGTTCTCATATGTTTTGGCATCAAATCACTCCAATTCTTATTTTGTCTCTTATTACTTATTTTACTTAATTATTATAGATTTAATTACTAAAATATTCAATACTTTTTTACAAATTTAAAGGACAGGCATTATTTTTATTTTTATTTACCTATCCCCTTACTTTAAATTCTCTAATTTTTAAAAATTTTCTTTTTAATTTTTTTGAATTTTATCTTAAATATTCTTATCAATGTTTGGAAGTAGTTGTTTCTTTCTAGAAACTACACCTTCTAAGAAAGCTCTATTATTTTCTAATTTTTTATCAAAAGCTTTTTCAACTGCATCTATCTTATTTCCTAAAGCAATAATTTCTGAATTGCTATTTAAGATATCAGTAATAGCAAGTACAAATAATTCTAATCCCTTGCCTTCTATTTCTTCATTCATTGCTTTTTCTAATTCTTCTTGTCTTTTTAATACATCTGGAATACTTACTGTATTTACTTGAGCTATTACAAATTTTGTTCCATTTTTATCTAAGCTTTTTGCATCTAAAGAAATTAATTCTTTTGCTGTAAAATCATTTAAATCTGTTCCTGCTTTTAACATTTCTAATCCATATTCTTTAATATCTATTCCAGCTAATTTTTCTAATTCTTCTAAAGCTTTTTTATCAAAATCTGTTGTTGTTGGTGATTTTAATAATAATGTATCTGACATTATGGCACTTGCCATAAGTATTGCCTCTTCTTTACTTACTTCTACTCCATTTGCTTTATATTCTCCAAAAAGAATAGTTGATGTACAACCATAAGGTCTTGCTGTATAATATAGTGGCTCTGCTGTCTCAAAATTAGCTATTCTATGATGGTCTACAACTTCTAATATTTTTGCTTTATCTATGCCTTCTACACTTTGGTTAAATTCATTATGATCTACTAGAATTACTTCTTGTCCTTCTTCTACACTTTCTAATAATTCTGGTTCTTCAAGTTTTAAATAATCTAATACATATTTTGTTTCTTTATTTACTTTTCCTAATCTTACTGCTTTGCAATTTTCTTTTCCTAATTTTTTATTTAATCTTTCTTTTACTAAACTTGAACATATTGAATCTGTATCTGGATTTTTGTGTCCGAATATTAAAATATTTTTTTCCATGTATATCTCTCCTCTTCTTATTTTATTTTCTTCAAGTATTATATTAGCAAAATCGTTATTTGTCAATGTTTTTCTAATTTCTCAATACATGTTAAATTTGAATTTACAGTAAATTTGTAGTATAATATAAGTATGCTAAAATACTATTTGAAAGGAGCTAACATGCTTGCAGAAGCTACTCTTAAAAATCGGCGGATGGTTTCTTCAAAAATATTTGAGACTCCCGCTGTTTTTGACAGCAAAGCTGAAGCTCTCAGGGCTTTAGACAACATCCGCGAAAGTTATCCCTCCTCTAGTGGCTGGGAAGAGATTGGTGATGGCGGATATGTTGTTCAGTGCTCTAACGGTAAGTGGCGCGCTGTTCGTCACCATGCCAAGTACGAGTAAGACCCATGTAAAAGACTTGAACATGATAATCATTTTTATCGTTCAAGTCTTTTACGTTTTCTATTTTAAAATTTGTTTTAAAAGATTCTCTAATTCCTCTTTACTAAATTGATACTTTTTATTGCAAAAATGACAAACAAGTTCTGCTTTTCCATCTTCTTTAATTATATCTTCTAATTCTTTTTTTCCAATAGCAATTAATGCATTTGCCATTTTTTCTTTAGAACAATCACATTTATAAGCCGGTACTTTACAATCTTCTATAACTTTTATATTTTTATCTCCTGTTACTTTTTTTGCAATATCTATTAAACTTAATTTTTCATCTAACATTTTTGAGATTGCTCCTGCTTCAAATATTCCTTTTTCTACATTTGAAATATCTTCATTAGTCGCATCTGGCATTGGCGTAATTAAGTATCCTCCCGCTTCTCTTACTCCATTTCTATCTACTAATACTCCTAAGCTAACAGCTGCTTGTCTTTGTTCAGAATTTACGAAATAGTTTGTAAAATCATCTGCAATTTCTCCTGATGTTAGGTTAGATACTCCAACATATGGTTCTTTTAGACCAATATCTTTTATTACATGAATATATCCATCATTTCCTACTGCTCCACCTACATCTAATTTACCGAATTCATTTAAAGGTAAATCCACATATGGATTTTGAACATAACCTTTTACTTCTGGAACATTATTTGCAGTTGTAAGCATTCCTCCTATTGGCCCATTTCCTTTTATCTCTATTGTTATTTTATCTTCTTTATTTTTCATTTCATCTGCCATAAGAGCTGTTATTGTAAGTAATCTACCAAATGCTGCAGTAGCTACTGGACTTAAGTCATGTATCTTTCTTGCTTCTTCTACCATATTAGTTGATTTTATACATACAATTGCTATTCTTCCTTCATATGCTAAGAAGTTTGTTATTTTATCTTCCATTATTTCCTCCTTTTTATTATTTTATTTGTTTTCTTCCTTATAGCTGTTTTTTGACCCCGTCCCAAAAAACAACATTCTACTCTATTCTATATTTTGAAAGTTCTTTAAAATATTTTTCCATATTTCTTATACTATTATCCCAATTAAATCTTGAGGCTGTTTCTATTCCATTTTTAGCTATTTTATCCATTAATTCTTTATTAGTAATTAATTTTTCAATTTTTTCTTTCATATCTTCTTTATCATGATGATTTATTACTAATGCATTTTCTCCATCTATTATAAAATCTCTCATTCCACCTGTGTCTGTTGTAATAACTGCTGCTCCACATGTCATTGCTTCTAATGTTGGTAAACCAAAAGATTCATATTCTGAATTACAAATATAAATATCTGTATCTCTTAATACTTCCCCTATTACCTTTTGCTTAGGATTTACTATTGCCTCTTTTCCTTCTTCTTTATTTACTTCTGGTTTTGTTTGTGTTATCCAATTTAATTTTATTGGATATTTTTTCTTTAATTCTCTTATTACTTCTAATATTTCCCCAATATTTTTAAATTTAAAATCTTCTGAACCTACAATTGTAATACTTGTTTCTTTAGCTTTTCTTTCATCTTTTCTTTTGTCTTTTTTTTCTTCTTCTTTTTCTTCTTTTCTTGGATAAAATACACTTGATTCCAATGCATTATATATAACACTAGATTTTTTTCCATATATTTCTTTTATTTTCTCTGCAGAATACTTAGATACTGTATATATAAATGGAAGCAACTTTATTCTATCTAACACAACTTCTTTTTTTCTATCACTTAATTTATCTAATTCAAATAAGTGTGAACCACCCTGTTCAAAAAATGCAACTGGTCCTTTGTTGCTTTTTATTGCTTTTCTAATACATTTCCAACTTGTTGCAACTACTACATCTGACTTTGGAATATAATTTTCAATATCTTTATCTTCTGGTACTCTTATAAAATTTACTTTATCTGATAATGAATACCAAGTAGGTTCTTCATCATAAGTAACAATATTTATTTTATGTCCTATATCAGCTAATCTACTTGCATATTCTAATATTATTTTACTTCCACCACATACTTTAGTCCATACCATTATATATGTGATTTCTAACTTTTTTTTATCTTTTTTACTTTCTTTATCCACTTTTTTTACTCTTTGTGGTGATATCTTTTCTTTAGTTTCAAGTTCTATTCTTTCCCATTCATTTATATTCATTTTCTACTCCCAAATATCTAAATATCTAAGCATCTAAATATCATAATAAACATACTCTGCATTTTTTAATCTAAACTCTTTAAAATTTTTATCATTATTATTAGCATTATTTTTATCTAACATTTTATTAATTATTTGAGCAACGCCTCCATGAGCTACGACTAATATATTCTCACTATCTTTATATTTGTCAAATATATCTTTTAAGAAACTTCCTATTCTTTTTTCTAAAGATTCTATTGTTTCTATTCCAAATTCTTCTACTCTTTCTTCATAATCTAATATTACTTTTTTACCTTCTAACTTTCCAAAACTTCTCTCCATTATTCTATTATCTATTTCTAATTCTAATTTATTATTAGTTACTATCTTTGCTGTTTCTATTGCTCTTTTTAATGGTGATACATATACTTTATCAAACTTTATATTTTCTAACTTCTTAGCTGTTATTCTTGCTTGTTTTCTTCCTTCTTCATTTAATTCAATATCGCTTTGCCCTTGAAATTTTCCTTCCTTATTATAATCAGTTTGTCCATGTCGTAAAACATATAATCTCATTCTTTAATATCACTCCTTTTTATTATTGCTCTCATTACTTCACTACACATTGTTTGTAATAATCTCCAGTCTTTAGAAACATTTTTTATTTTTCCTATATACACTTCTTCTATTCTTAAATTCATATTTGTAACATCTAATAATAAACCTATATCTACTCCATAATCTTTTTCTAATTCTATTTTCTCAAATACTTCTTTTTTCCCAGCTATCATTCCACTTAATGGTTGACTATATTTTTTCATATCGGGATATAAAATGTCTAACAATGGTTGAGCAACTAAAAATGTAACTCTACCATGTTCTCTATCAAATGCTGCTTTAACAAAATCCGCTCTATCTTCTACTATTGGCTTTGCAAGTAGCTCTACTACATTATCCACATAATCATTAATATCACCGTCTAAAAATACTATGCACTCATTTTTAGCAGCTTTTATTCCTTCTTCCATTGCATAACCTTTTCCTTGTTTACCACAAAAAACTACTTTTGCACCTTCTTTTAGAGCTATTTCTTCTGTCTTATCTGTACATAAATTATTTACTACAATAATTTCATCCACTTTTTTACATTTCTTACTTACATTAATTACATTTCTTATATTCTCTTCTTCATTATATGCTGGTATTATAACTGTTATCATATATCCCATCTCCTTCATTAACATAATGATTATATCAATTTTCCAATATTTTTGTCAAATATTTTTTCCACTATAAAAGGACATCAATATTTTTATATTGACGTCCTTTTATTTTTTAATCTTCTTTCTTTTGGAACATATCTTTTCCAACTCCACATATTGGACATACCCAATCATCTGGTATATCTTCAAATGCTGTTCCTGGAGCTATTCCTCCATCTGGATCTCCTTTTTCTGGATCATATATATATCCACAAGCTAAACATACGTACATTTAATTCACCTCCTAACAAAATTATTATTGATGTATTTGAAACATATCTTTCCCTTCTCCACATACTGGACAAACCCAGTCATCTGGTAAATCTTCAAATGGTGTACCTGGTTTTATTCCTGCTTTTTCATTTCCAAATTTAGGATTATAAATATATTTGCATTCAATACATTCATATCTTTGATTTTCATCTGTATGCTCTTCTTGGAAGTTTTTATATCCCAATCCTATTGCTACAATTACCATTAATAGAAAAGATAATGCTTTCCATATTCCACTATCTAATAGTATAACCGCAAATATACCAAAAGTTGCACTAATTCCATATAAAATTAAAACTGCTTGTTTTTGGCTAAATCCTCTTGCAACTATCCTATGATGTAAATGTCCTTTATCAGCTTTAAATATTGCTTTTATTGATTTTCCTTTTATTAATCTTCTTATTATTGCCCATAAAGTATCAAATATAGGAAGTCCTAACACTATTAATGGTAATATTATAACTGCCAATGTATAAGTTTTAGCAACTCCTAGTATTGAAATTATTGCTATTGTATAGCCTAAAAAGTTTGAGCCAGTATCTCCTATAAATGTTTTTGCCGGTGCAAAGTTAAATGGTAAAAATCCAACTAATGCTCCAGCTAATGCTGTTATTAATATTATTGCTATTGTTGGAGAACCATTTAATACAAATATTACTAATAGAGACACAGCTGATATAACAGATATTCCTGATGCTAGTCCATCTAGTCCATCTATTAGATTTATTGCATTAGTTACACCTACAATCCAAACTATAGTTACAATTATTGATACCGCTTCTCCTAATTCAGATGTATTAATAAATCCAAAATCTATACTTTCTATTCTTACTCCAAATGCTACTGCAACTATTGCAGCTAAAACTTGTCCTGTTAATTTTACAAGTGGTTTTATTGTATATATATCATCAAATACACATGTTATACTAATTACTACTATTCCTAAGAACATTCCGAATTAATTGCATACCATAATTTTCTGTACCTCTTAAACTAATTGTTCCTTCCATACTCATTACTATAAGCAAATACGTTACAGATACTAGAAATCCAAGTATTACTGCTGGTCCTCCAAATTTAGGCATAGCTTTTTTGTGCATTCTTCTTTGATCTTTAGGGACATCTACTGCACCTATCTTTTGTGCAATTTTTATGGTATATGGCGTTGCCATAAATGCTACTATAAAAGCCAGCAAAAAGGCAATGGCTACATCTCCCCACATAAGTTCTGCCTCCTATTTTATTTCATATTCTCTTTTTCTATTTCATCTATTAATTTTATTCTTTCTTCATGTCTTCCGCCTTCAAATTCAGTTGCAAGCCACATTCTTAATATGCATACTGCTTCACCTGTTGTTAAGTCATCTGCTCCCATTGCTAAAATATTAGCATTGTTATGTAGTCTTGCATATTTTGCAGTGTATTCATTGTGGCAAAGTGCACATCTTATTCCTTTGAATTTATTTGCTACTATTGACATTCCTATTCCAGAACGACAAATTAGTATTCCTTGGTCATATTTTTTACTTTGTACCTCTTTTGCAACTTTAGATGCTATATCTGGGTAATCTACTGCTTCTTCTGATTCACATCCCAAATCTACGAATTCTATATTTTTTTCATCTAAATATTTTTTTACTTCTTCTTTTAATCTGTATCCTCCATGGTCACTTCCAATTGCTATTATCATATGTATCCCTCCATTCCTTCTTTAATATAACATAAAAACATTTCTTTTACAATAATTTATTTAAAATTACTTGCATTTTCCCAATAATTATGGTAAAATATTACATGTTAATAATGTAATACAAACTAAAGGAGGTGCTTTAAGAAATGCCAAATATTAAATCAGCTAAAAAAAGAGTTAAAATTATTGAAAAGAAAACTTTAAGAAATAATATGATAAAGTCAGGATATAAAACAGCTGTTAAAAAATTCGAAGAAGCTGTTAAAGCTGGTAATGTTGATGAAGCTAAAGTTTTATTATCTGAAGCTACAAGAAAAATTGACCAAGCTTGCAGTAAAGGTGTTCTTGTTAAAAACACAGCAGCTAGAAAAAAATCTAATTTATCTAAAAAATTAAATGCAGCTATGGCTTAACAAAAATAAAGATTATGCATAGTTTTTATTTAAAAAAACAAACCTCACTTACCTAAAATGGTATGTGAGGTTTTCTGTTTTTAATACTGTTTTGTAAGCAGGTAAGCAATTAATTATAAATAATATTCCATGCGTATTTATCGTATACTTATTATTCTGTCTTATATTAATTGATTGCCATTTGAATTTAAAAAGTTGAGGTAGAAGATTACAAAGTTTTCCACCTCAACTACTAACATAAAACATATTGTTAATCTTTCTTTAGTTTGTACTAAGCTATATTTTTATAGTCTTAATATCTTTATTAACTCTATTTTCTATTATTTTATAATATATGGATCTGCACTACTTCCACTTCCGCTGGTTATTTTTGCATCAGATGGCATAAGTATTACAGGACGTAAGCCACAAGTGGCAATATCTGTATAAAAGTCAGTGCCTATCGTTTGACCCATTGCTACACCTACCAAGTCATTGCTAGATATTTCTCCAGATTTCTGAATAGTTCTTATTCTTCCCAAAACATAAGAAACGCTTTCATTTGGCTCATACCCTTGATATATTTCTCTAGAAGCCAGCCAAGTATCACTAGTTGCATTAATTCCCAAAGCTTTAATTTGCTCTGCATCTTCTTTATAATTATCGTCCGCATTTTTAAATATGTATCCCATATAAAATCTTGTTCCTGCATTATCTTCTAAATTAAACTTTCCATTCGATAAGGTTGCTACACCTCCTACACATCTTACATCTATTGCTGTATTTCCCTTATATGTTTGAACCTCATCATGAAACTTAGTTACCGCAGCATTAAAAACCATATACAACATTCCTTGAAAAATTTGTTGATCTCCTATAGTATATGCACCTATTTCAAGATCTTTCACATTGTCTGCTGATATTAGCTGTAATCCATGTGATTCATCGTTATAAAGAACCCTCCATGTTTGGTTGTTATATTTTACATATGGACTTTTTGCTTCTGCAGTTCCTCCATTTTTATTTGGAACTAATACATCTTCTGCTAATAATTCCGCTTTTATTGTTATCCCTATTGTTGTTTGTTTATTTCCGTTTCCTTCTTTTACTACTACAGTAGTATTCCCTGCACTTACTGGTGTTACTGTTAATGTACTTCCACTTATACTTACTGTTGCTACTGCTGTATTTGGCTGTGTTACTACTGTAAAATCTCCGTGATTTGTTCCTCCTAATGTTACAGTTTGAGCTCCATCTCCCACGTTTGCTGTAACACTTGTTGGACTTGCAGTTATACTTGTTGGCAATACGTTTATTGTTATCGTTGCTGTTGCATTTCCGTTTGATTCTTTAAGTGTTAAATTTGTATTTCCTGCCGCTACTGGCGTTACAGTAAGTGTTTTACCATTTATACTTGCTGTTGCTATAGAACTAGTTGGAGGTGTACTTATTTCTAAGTTTCCCATATTTAGTCCTTCTATTGTTATTGATTTAGCTACTCCTCCAGCAAAAAGCTCTACTGTTTGTGGTGTGATACTCGTCGCTAATACAGTTATATCTATTTTTGCAGTCTTATTTCCATTTGATTCTTTTACTGTTACACTTGTACTTCCTGCTGCTTTTGGTGTTATTGTTAATGTTTGTCCACTTAAAATTGCTGTTGCTACTGTTTCTTCTGGTTCTTCTAATATTGTTAAGCCTCCTATATCTGTTCCTTTTATTGTTACTGTTTGATTTGTTCCTCCAGCATATGCTGTTATACTCGTAGGTTCTGCTATAATTGTGCTTTCTATTACTTCTATATTTATTGTAGCTTGTTTTTTACTATTACCTTCTTCAAT
>CALXCH010000060.1 GCA_944386735.1 uncultured Clostridia bacterium | reverse complement strand
TTAAAGAAATATGGTACTAAGATTAAGTTTTCAACTGGTATTGAGCCATATATTACTTTACTTCTTAAAAATCAAACGGAAGAACAGCTTATTAAAGAAATTAAAGAGTTTTTGAATACAATAAAAATTGAAGAAAAGAAGCAAGAAAAAGATTAAATAGAATGTTTTGGTGTTTCAAAAAATACAAAAAAGAAATTTCGATACATCAAAATAAAAACAAAAAATAAAAAGTTATTTCGATACATCGAAATAACTTTACTTTTCTTTTAAATTGTGTTAAAATATATTTGAGGTGATAAAATGTTAAAAAGGGAAAAATATTTAGAAAAAATAAGAGCATTTTATAATGAAACCAGTTTAATAAAAATAATATATGGACAAAGAAGAGCTGGAAAATCAGTTATACTAACTCAAATAATAGATGAAATAAAAGAAGAAAAGGTAGATGAAAGTCATATAATATATATTAATTTTGAATCATTAGATTATAGTTTTATAAAGAATGCACAAGATTTAAACGATTATATAAAATCATTATTAAAAGATAAAAAAATATATTATATATTTTTAGATGAACTTCAAAAAGTAAAAGAATTTGAAAAGGGAATTAACTCATTAAGGATAACTAATCAATGTAGTATTTTCATAACTGGGTCAAACAGTAAGATGACTTTTAGTGAATTGTCTACAGATTTAACAGGTAGATATGTTAGTTTTAGATTAAATCCTTTGAATTTTAAAGAAGTTGTGGAATTAACTAAAACTAAAGAAAATGATTACGAAAAATTACTATTTGATATATTCGAATGGGGAACTCTACCACAAAGATTTTCTTTTTCTGAAAGTGGAGCAAGATTAAATTATATATCAGATGTATATGATTCTATTATATTAAATGATGTAGTTGAAAGATTAGGTGTCAAAGATATAAACTCATTTAATAAAATTTTCCAATATATATTGGAAACAGAAGGAAGAGAATTTTCAGCTCAAAATGTTATAAATTATTTAAAAAATGAGCATAAAGAAATTTCAACAGAGACTTTATATAACTATATAAATGCACTTTGTTCTACTTTTGTTATAAACAAAGTTTATAGATATGATTTAACAGGTAAAGGAGTTTTAAAGACACTTAATAAATATTATGCATCTGATTTAGGTGTAAGAAAAATTAAGGTAAATAAAAAAGAAGTAAATTGTTCTATTTGCCTTGAAAATTTAGTTTACAATGAATTAATTTCTAAGGGCTATAATGTGTATATAGGAAAGACTAAAAATGGTGAAGTTGATTTTGTAGCTATTAAAGATAAAGAGTTTAAATATATTCAAGTATGCTTACACTTGTCATCTGAAGAAACTATAGAAAGAGAATTTGGAGCATATAAAGGAATTGATGATAATTATCCTAAATATGTTATTTCTCTTGATAGAGAGGATTTTTCAAGAAATGGAATAAAACATTTAAATGCATTTGATTTCTTTATGAAGGAAGATTTCTAATAAAATAAAATACCTTTTAGATAATTGTTATCCAAGAGGTATTTTATTTTTGCCTTGGATATGGCTTGGTTTCATTTGTTAAGCCTAGTAAATAATCAATACTTGTGTTATAAAATTCGGATAATTTAATTAAAGAAGATATGGGAATATTTATTTTACCTAATTCATATTTACTATAATTTGTCTGAGAAATATTTAAAAATCTTGCAACATCTTCTTGTTTTAAATCTTTATCTTCTCTTAAATCTTTTAATCTTAGCATAAAGCCTCCTAAAATATTTAATACTATAAATATTTTATAATAGTTATAAAATGACTATTGACAAATAGTTATATTTTGACTAAAATTATTATAGTTATATTATGACTAAAAAATAGAGGAGGTAACAAATGAAAAAGGAGAGAGGAATTACTTTAATTGCGTTAGTGATTACAATTATTGTTTTATTTATTTTAGCTGGAGTTTCAATTGCAATGCTAACAGGTGATAATGGAATATTTACACAAGCAGCAAGAGCAAAAGAAGAAGCAGAAAATGCAAAATTAAAAGAAGAAACAACATTAGGCAACTATGAGTACTATATAAGTCAATATACAAATGGTGGATATATAGAAAGTAAAGGAGTAAATGCACCAGTATTAAAAGATGGAATGGAATTAGTGTCCTACGATAAAACAAGTAAGGAGTGGCTAACTAATAATTCTACTTCAAGTTTTGATTATACAACAGGAGAAGGAAGAGAAGATAATAATAAGAGCAGATGGGCAAATGCAAAGGTAACAATAGATGGAGTAGATAGCTATTTTGTGTGGATACCAAGATATGCATATAAAATAACATATAATAATCCAGATGATATAACTCAAGGTGGAACAATAGATGTAAAGTTTTTAATAGGAATAACAGACCAATATTATGATGATAAAGGAAATTTACAAACAGCTAAAAGGGCAACAACAGGACAAGAAGATACAACAAGTGATTACTATGTTCATCCAGCTTTCACAAATAATGTTGATTTAGGTGGATGGAGCGAAGAACTAACAGGAATATGGGTAGGAAAATATGAAAGCAGTTTAGTAAATAAAACAGATAAAGAGAATATTAGGAATGTAGAAACTACTGAAGAAAACGGAAATATACTGTTATCAGAAAATCCAAATAACGCGATAGCGGTACAACCAGGAATGAGTTCTTGGAGTTGGTGCACAATAGGAAACGACTATACAAATGCTAGACAATATGCACAAAATTTAAATAGCCATATGTTAAAAAATAGTGAATGGGGAGCAATAGCATATTTAACAGAAAGCCAATATGGAAGAAATGGAACAGAAATAACACAAAACACAAATGATGATTATATAACAGCAAATGGGGATATAGAGACTAATGCAAACCAAAGTACAACAGGAAATGTATATGGCATATATGACTTATCAGGATGTAGTCATGAAAGTGTAGCGGCATATTATCCTGGTGGAAATTTGAATTATTTAAATAATGGAAGTTCATTATTAAATGAAACAGATAAAAGATATGTAACAGTTTATACAGGAGAGAATGTAGACATAGATTATAAACCAGGAGATGCAACATATGAAACGAGTGGATGGCATAATGATTATACAGGTTTTGTTAGTTCTTATTATCCATTTTTTTCTCGTGGTGGTTTTGAGAATACTAGCAGTTCTTTTGCGGGTGTGTTTTACTATAATGTGACTAGCGGGGCTCCTGGTTATGGAAATTCATTCCGTCTGTGTCTCGTAATAAACTAATGTAAATTTTAAACTTGCTAAAACTAAAAAAAAGTTATAAAATACAATAGTACAGTAAATAATAAGAGTACTATTGTGTTTTTTAGGGGTTGTTTTTTGACCCCGTCCTAAAAAACAACATAAGGAGATTTTTTATATGGATATTATTTCAAGTAAAGATAATGAAATTATTAAAAGTGTTAAAAAGTTAAAAGAAAAGAAATATAGAGATTTAGAAAACGCTTATATTGTAGAAGGTATAAAAATGGTAAAAGAAGCAATTTTAGAAAAGGCTTCTATTAGACAAATAATAATATGTGATGATTGTGAAAAGTCTGATAGTATACCTAAAGAATTAATGTATGAAATAGCAAAATATGATTGTACGTATGTTACAAGTAAAATATTTAAATATATATCAGAAGTACAAACTCCTCAAGGAGTACTCGCTGTGATTGAAAAAAATAATAGTGTGAATAATAGTGAAACAGATATTAACTATAATGAAGATATAATAGTTGCATTAGATGATATTCAAGATCCGGGAAACTTAGGTACTATACTTAGAACTGTAGATAGTGTGGGTTTAACACAAATATTAGTATCAAAAGGAACAGCAGATTGTTATAATCCTAAAGTAGTTCGTTCTAGTATGGGAGCAATTTATAGAGTAAAAGTTATAGAGTGTAATGATTTATTAGAAATATTAAAAGAAGTTAAAAGAAATAAATTTAAAATACTAGTAACTTCTTTAGGTGATAATAGTAAGAATATTTATGATATGAAATATAATAAAAAAGTATTAGTAATAGGAAATGAAGCAAATGGTGTAGAAGAAAGAATAATGAACTTAGCAGATGAGAAAATAAAAATACCAATGCTTGGAAGAACAGAAAGCTTAAATGCAGCAGTAGCAACAGGAATAGTTTTATATGAATATGTAAGACAAAAGTTAGAAAAATAATTTAAATAATTAAAATTTTAGAAAAGAGGAATAAAAAGTGAAAATAAATATAGTAATGGTAGAACCAGAAATTCCACAAAATACAGGGAATATTGCAAGAACATGTGCAGCAATAGGCGCAAAATTACATCTAGTACATCCATTAGGATTTAGTATATCAGATAAAGCTGTAAAAAGAGCAGGCTTAGATTATTGGGATAAATTAGAAATAGAAGAACATATTTCATTTAAGGCTTTTTTAGAAAAATATAAACCAGAAGAAAATAATATGTTTTTTGCAACAACAAAAGGAAAACATGTGTATTCAGAGCCTAATTATAGTAAAATGGATGAAGTATTTTTATTGTTTGGAAAAGAAACAAAAGGACTTCCAGAAGATATTTTACAAAAATATATTGATAAAACAATAAGAATACCTATGAGGAAAACATTAAGATCTTTAAATTTATCAAATTCTGTTTCAATAGTTGTATATGAAGTGCTAAGACAGAAAAACTTTGAAAATTTAGAGGAAATTAGTAGTTACTTTGATTAAAAGTTAGATTTTTGCCGTATTTTGTCGAATTTTGCGATGAAAAGTTAAAGAAAATTTAGAGAAAAGCTTGGCTTTTCTCTTTTTTTGTGAGATAATATACAAGAATTATTTATTCAAAGAATTTTTGGTCAAGATTTTATTATTCTAGAAAATGAAATCCAAAGCAAAAACAAAAGTACAAAGGTGAATAAAATAAGGAGGAAGAATTTGGAGGTTTTTACTTACAATGATTATATTACGTGCATACACACGCTTCGTCTTAATTCTGTTTCAAAACTTGCAGAAGAAAGTGAAAAATATAATCTTGAAATAAATACTCGAAGGAAAAAAACAAATAATATACATAATGAAATAATAAGAGGAATACTAAAAAACAAAAGTGAAGTTGCAGAAGTAATAAATGACTTTGTAGACAATAATGAAAGGATAAGGGGAAAAGATTTAGAGAAATGCTTCAATATAAAGTATAGTTTAGATGGTAATCTGGTATATAAACTAAAGGATAAAGATGTATTTTTCTTAATTAGACATCAACAGGAAATAGATAACAGTATATTATATGAAGTGTTAAATTATTGTGTTGAAATTATTTATGATTGGAACATGGCTATAAAAATAAAAGCTGGAATAAAATATCCCATTGTTGCACCAATAATTATTTATACAGGGATAAAAAAATGGAATATAATTTGTGATTTTAGCGATTTACAAGTTAATGATTACAGATTTGAAGATCGTATAGTAGATTTTAAATATAATTTAATAGATATAAATAAATTATCAATCGAAAGTTTAATTCAAAAAAATAGTTTATTTTCTTATGCAATGGCTTTGGGCAAAACAAGAAATCATGAACAATTTATAAATATCTTAAATAAAGAATTAATTTCAAGTAATGGAAAAAAAGTATTACAAAGAAAATTATTTAGTAATTTGTTACGAGGACTAGAGAATGAAGGTAAAGAAATTTCTAACTTAGGAACACTAGATGAAATATCAAAAGAAGATGAAAAAGTAAAAGCTATTAAAAGGGAATTAATAAAATTCTTAATTAAAGAACATACACCTGAAGAAGAAATGTTAAAGTTTATAAGTATAACAAAAAGTGAACTAGAAGAATTAAAAAAAGAATTACAATAAGATGGATAAATATGCTGAAATTCTAAGAAAAATACCATTTATAAATTATATGTAAAATATTCTTAAATAAACTAATTGGTAAACATTATATCGGATAATTTAGAAAGTTGAGAAAAACGACAAAAAAGTGAGAAAAATAGAGAATTTATAAATAAAACTTTACAAATAACAAAGAATGAAGGTTTGACTGGCTAGAACCCAGCGTGTTAAATTTACTAACAAGGAGGAATGAAAGATGGAAACAATAGATGCAAATGTAGATTTTAAGTTAATAGGACAAAGGATAAAACAAGCAAGAGCAAAAAAGGGCTGGTCACAAGAAAAATTAGCAGAAGAAATAAATGTAGCGACTGCATTTTTAAGCAGAGTAGAAAGAGGTGGAACATCAATAAATTTAAATAGACTTGCACAAATATCAGAGGTGTTAGATGTTACAATAGAAGAATTAATAACAGGGGTTGTTAAAGAAGATAATAGATATTTAACAAAGGAATTTTCAGAGTTATTAAAAAAATGTTCAAAAGAAAAACGAAGATTAATTTACGATATAGCTAAGATGGTTGCAGGTGTAAATTTTGTGTCTTAATTCCTTTACAAAATATAAAAAATAGTATAAACTACTTTTAGGTGATAAGAAATGTATTTAAAAAGACTAGAATTACAAGGGTTTAAATCTTTTGCAGATAAAACAGTATTAGAATTTATGCCAGGAATAACATCAGTAATAGGACCAAATGGTTCTGGAAAAAGTAATATAGCAGACGCAATTCGTTGGATTTTAGGTGAGCAAAGTATGAAATCTTTAAGAGGAAGTAAGTCTTTAGATATTATTTTTTCAGGAACTCAAAATAGAAAATCTTTAGGTTTTGCTGAAGGTTCATTAGTATTTGATAATACAGATGGAAGCTTACCTATTGAATATACAGAAGTTACAATTACAAGAAAGTTATATAGAAGCGGTGAAACTGGATATTATATAAATAAAGTACCATGTAGACTAAAAGATGTATTAGAATTATTTATGGATACAGGTATTGGAAAAGATGGATATTCTATAATTGGACAAGGTAAAATAGATGAAATCTTAAGTAATAAATCAGAAGATAGGAGAAACATTTTTGAAGAAGCAGCAGGAATTGTAAAATATAGAGCAAGAAAACAAGAGTCTGAAAAGAAATTGGAACGTACTAAACTTAATTTACTTAGAATAAATGATATTTTATCAGAAATAGAAGGAAATATTGAGCCATTAAAAGTAAGTGCAGAAAAAGCTAAAAAGTATTTAAACTTAAGAGAAGAACTAAAAAATATAGAAATTGGTTTATTTATATATAATATAGAAAAATACAAAAAAGATTTAGAAGAAATAGTAAAAGATGAAGAGATTTATAAAACCCAAAGTGAAGAAGAAGAAACAAAAATGGAAAGAGTAAAGGCGCTTAAAGAAGAACTAAAATCTCAAATAGATGAAATAACAAATAGAATAGAAGAAATGTCAAATATAGGGTTTGAAAGTCAAAAGGAAATAGAGATGCTTAATTCTGACATTAGTGTTGCGAAAACTAGAATAGAAAATAATAATGAAAATACTGCAAGATATGAAAAAGAAATAGAAGAAGCAAAAGAAAAATTAAAGAATTTAAAAGAGGAAATGGAACAAAAGAAACAAAAGAAAGATAGCTTAAAAGAAAATAAAGCAAAGTTCCAAAAAGAGTTAGAAGAAAAAGAAGAAGAGTTAAGAAAAATAACAGAAAAATTATCTAGTAAAGAATTAGAAATAGAAGGCTATAAAACAAAAGTATCTGAAAATACTGATAAGAAATATGAATTACAAGGAGATGTACATGCTGAAGAAATTAACTTTGAAAATTTTGAAAAAAGAGAAAGACAAATTGGGGGAGAAATTGTTTCAAATATATCTGAATTAGATAGTACAAGAATGCAAAAAGAAGATATATCAAAAGAATTTTACGAAATAGATAGTAAGCGTAATAAAATAGTTAAAAGTTTAGAAGAAGTAAATTCTAAGAAAGAAGAAGCTGATAAGAAAATCAAATTATATGAAAGCAATATAAATGCATATCAAAGTGAGAAGAGAATAAAAGAATCAAGATTAAAATTCTTAGAAGAAACAGAAAGAGAAAAAGAAGGCTACATTAAAAGTGTAAAATCACTCCTAAAAGACTGTGAAAACATCAAAGAATTAGGAAAAGGTATGCATGGAGTATTAGCAAATATAATTGAAGTTCCAGAAGAATATCAAACAGCAATAGAAATGTGTTTAGGAGCAAGTTTACAAAATATTGTAACAGACACAGAAGAAGATGCAAAAAGGCTAGTAGAACATTTAAGAAAAAATAACTTAGGAAGAGCATCATTTTTACCTATATCATCAGTAAGAGGAAAAAAATTAGATAGAATAAGAGGTAAAGAGCCAGGCGTAATTGGAATTGCATCAGACTTAATAAAATATAATAAAAAATATGAGCAAATAGTAACAAACTTACTTGGAAGAACAGTAATAGTAAATAATATGGATACAGCAATTAAACTTGCTAAACAAAATGGATATTCATTTAGAATAATTACTGTAGAAGGAGATATAATAAATCCATCAGGAGCAATTACAGGAGGATCAGTTGCTAAAAAGACAGTAAATATATTAGGTAGAGGAAGAGAAATAGAAAAACTTCAAAAGGAAATAAAAGCTCTAGAAGAAAAAATAAAAAAACAAGAACAAGAAAAGAAAGAGTATGAAGATTCAATTGAAGATATTTTTGAGGAAGCAGGAAGCTTAGAAAAGGAACTTCAAGAAATAGATATAACATATGCAACAGAAAAGCAAAAGTTAGTTTCAATTGAAGAAAATATCAGCAAAGTAGAACAAAGAGTAAACAAGCTAAAAGAAGAAAAAGAAAAACTAAAAGAAGAAAAAGAAAATGCCATAAAGAATAAAGAAACTATTCAAGAAGAAATTGACAAATTAACAGAAGATACAGAAAAATTAACAAATGTTATTCAAGAATATGCAAATTTAAATAAAGATAATCAAAAATATGTAGATGACTTAAATTTTGATATTACAAACTTAAAAATATCAGTATCATCATTTGATGAAAGCGAAAGCTCAATTGAAGAATTACAAGAAAGAATAAATCTTGATGTAGAAAATACAAAACAAAGTATAGAAAATAAAACAAGACAAATAGAAGAAATAAAACAAGATAATGTAACTTTAAATGAATCAATAAAAGATACAGAAGAAAAAATAGAAAAAATAAAAGAAGAAGTAAAGAACAGTGGAAGTAAAGTAGAAGAATTAAAACAAAATAGAATAGACAAAAATGAAAGACTAAAAAAAGTAGAAGATGAAATAAATGATAAATTTAAAGTTATAGAAGATTTAAAAGCACAAATAGTAAAAATAGATGTTAAGAAAACAAAAATAGAAGATGATATAAATGGTATTATTAATAAGATGTGGGAAGAATATGAATTAACACCAAATAACGTACAAGATTGTAGAAGACCTGAAAATGTTGCGGCTACACAAAAGCAAGTAAATAATTTAAGAAAAGAACTAAAAGAACTTGGAAGTGTTAATGTAGACGCAATAGAAGAATATAAAAATATGAAGGAAAGATATGACTTCATGTGTGAACAAAGGGTAGATTTAGAAGATACAATGGCAAAATTAAGAAAAATAATTGCAGATATGACTCAAACTATGAAAGAACAATTTAAAACACAATTTGACTTAATTAATAAGAATTTTCAAGAAGTATTTAGAGAATTATTTGGTGGAGGAAATGCTTCACTTAAGTTAGAAGATGAAAATAATATTCTTGAGTGTGGCATTGAGATAAATGTTCAACCACCAGGAAAGAAATTACAAAATATGATGCTATTATCAGGAGGAGAAAAAGCATTTACAGCAATAGCATTACTATTTGCAATACTTAAAATAAATCCGGCACCATTCTGCGTACTAGATGAAATAGAAGCAGCTTTAGATGATGTAAATGTATATAGATTTGCGGATTACTTAAAGAAATTTTCTAGAGATACACAATTCTTAGTAATAACACATAGAAAAGGAACAATGGAAGCGGCAGACACAGTATATGGTGTAACAATGGAAGAAAAGGGAATATCAAAATTATTATCAATGAAATTAGCAGAAGTGAAACAATAAGGGACACCACCTTATTTGTTTCACTTTTTATATTATGAATTTAATAATTCCAAGAATTATAAGTAATATACCAGAAACTATTGACCATATATTTGATGGCAGTTTGGAGAAATTATAAAGTTTTTTACCTAAAAAATTTCCAATTCCTAAAAAGAATAATTGAAAGAATCCTATTAAAAAAGGAAAGATATAAGTATTAATTCCTATAACACTTCCACCAATGCCAATGCATATTGAATCTATAGAAAGTGCAAGACCAAGAAAAAGAGCTTCCTTACTATCTATTTTATTAGATTTGTCTAAATCTGATGATCCAGGGTCTTTTATTATCTTAATTGTAATTCCTAAAAATTTTATAAAAAATGAATATGTTTTTTGAGAATCATTATTTTCTGTTTTTGTATTTTCTATTTTTTCTTCTTTCTTGAGTGCTTGAAAACAAATAAAAATTCCCATGATAATAAAAAGAAAACTACCTAAATAATTTACTATAAAATTTGGAAATATGAATTTCAAAATATTTCCTAAGTATAAAGATACAATCGTAACGATAAAAGATACAAAGAAAATGACTGATTTTCCTTTACCTGAAATAGATGTATTTTTTATACCATAAGTGATTCCAATGCCAAGAGAGTCTATACTACTAGAGACAGCTAAAAGTATTGTAGTAAATAACATAATAATACCCCCTATAACATATTATGACAAAATTCTTAATATGTTAGGGGGTAAATTTACATATCTAATTTTCTACTTGAAAAATCAGAAGTATCAAATAATTTTTCTACAGGTACTTCAAGTATTTTACTTATTTTCCATAAGGTATATACGCTTATTCCTTGTTCTATATGTTCACTTTCTAAGTTTCCGATTAATGCAGTTGATACATTTGCTTTTTCAGCAAGTTCTGCTTGTGTTAATTTTCCTTTTTTTAAGTTATATAATTTTCTATAATATTTTATATTTCCACCGATTATTTTAAATAATTCTTTTGCTTCAAAATCTGCCATTATAGACCTCCAAAATTATTTTATATAATATATTTTCCAATTTTAAACAAGAAAATACAATAAATACAAAATGATAAATTATCATTGACAATGATAAAATGGAATGATATAAATAAAGCATAAAATATAATGGAGGTAAAATAAAATGAACAAAAGAATAAAAGAAAACGGAATAACTTTAATTGCTTTAGTAATTACAAT
>CALXCH010000059.1 GCA_944386735.1 uncultured Clostridia bacterium | reverse complement strand
TCAACTGCAACTGTAGTAAGAGATGGAAAAGAAAAGACAGTTAGAGTAGAAAATGTAGTAAAAGGAGACATTATACATTTAAATGCTGGAGCTATAATACCCGCAGATGTAATGATAATAGAAAATAAAGACTTGTTTTTAAACCAGTCAGTATTTACAGGAGAAAGTATTCCAGTTGAAAAGATTACAGAAACTAATGATGCAGAAGAGATTTTCTCTATTTCTAATATAAGTTTAATGGGAACAAGTGTTATAAGCGGAAACGCAACAGCAATTGTAATTGGAACAGGATTTTCTACATACTTAGGAGAAATGGGTAAAAAGATTGATTCAAAAAGGGAATTAACTAACTTTGAAAAAGGAATGAATAATATAACTAAATTGCTTATTAGATATATGGTTGTAGTATCTATTGCAGTATTTATAATTTATGCATTTATTCGTAAAGATGTGCTAGAAGCACTTTTATTTGCATTATCAGTTGCAGTAGGAATTACTCCAACAATGTTACCAATGATTGTAAATGTAAACTTAACCAAAGGAACTAAAACACTTGCTAAGAAAAAGACATTAGTAAAAAATATTAACTCTATACAAAACTTAGGTGCAATAGATGTACTATGCACAGATAAAACGGGAACACTTACATTAGATAAAATTGTGTTACAAAAATATATAAATGTAGAAGGAAAAGAAGATTTATCAATTTTAGAGTATGCATATATAAATAGTTATTATGGCACTGGAATGAAGAACTTAATAGATAGAGCAGTTATAACATTTGGAAATGAGCATGATATAAAATCTAAAATAGAAGATTATGAAAAGATAGATGAAATACCTTTTGATTATACAAGGAAGAAAATGAGCGTAGTTGTAAAACATAATGAACATTATAGAATGATAACAAAAGGAGCACTAGAAGAAGTATTAAAAAGTTGTAGCTTTGTTAAAATACGTGGGGAGCATGAGCAACTAACACAAGAGCTTATAGATGATATAAATAAAAATGCTATGGAATTAGAAAAACAAGGAATGCAAGTAATAGCATTAGCTTCAAAACGTGATAGTAAAGCAATTACAGAAGAAAGCGATATGACATTTATTGGATTTGTAGCGTTCTTAGATCCACCTAAAAAAGAAGTTAAAGAAACAATAAAGAAACTTAAGAAGTATGGAGTTACTACCAAGATATTAACAGGAGATAATGCTTATACTACAGAAAATATATGTAGATTAGTTGGAATATCTAATGATAAAGTTCTACTTGGTAGCGATATAGATAAAATGTCAGAGGAAGATTTAGCAAAACAAGTTGAAGAAGTAAATGTATTTGCTAGAATGAATCCATTACAAAAAGAAAAAATAATAACAATGTTAAAGAAAAATGGACATGTAGTAGGTTATATGGGAGATGGGGTAAATGATGCCCCTTCACTACACAATGCAGATGTAGGAATTTGTGTTGATACTGCAACAGACATTGCAAAAGAAGCAAGTGATATAATACTTTTAGAAAAGAGCTTAAATGTAATATATGATGGAGTTATAGAAGGAAGAAAAGTATATGGAAATATTATAAAATATATGAAGATGGCATTAAGTTCAGATTTTGGAGATGTGTTTAGTATATTTATTGCAAGTATATTCTTACCATTCTTACCATTACTACCAATTCAAATGTTAATACAAGACTTTTTATATGACTTTTCACAAATAGCAATTCCATATGATAATGTAGATGAAGAATTTCTAATAAAACCTAGAAAATGGAATACAAAAGGCTTAGGAACATTTATGAATGTAATGGGACCAGTAAGTTCTGTAATAGATGTGTTTGCATTTTTAGCATTCTGGTTTATACTAAGATATAATTCAGTAGGTATGCAATCATACTTCCAAACAGCATGGTTTGTAGAATGTCTAATTAGTGAAACATTGATAATATATTTTGTGCGTACAGCAAAAATACCATTTATACAATCTAAACCAAATTCAAAATTAGTTTATCTAACAATTGTTACAATGATAGGAACAATACTTGCACCTATTTTGTTACACAACATTTCAGCATTTAATTTTGAAATATTACCACCTATATATTATTTAATTGTTATAGCTTTAAGTATACTATATGTAATTTTAGTACAAATAGTTAAAAAGATATATATAAAGAAAGTAGGAGAATGGCTATAAAAATGTCGCATTGGGGACGTTTCCTTTGCGACATTTTGTCGCATTTGGGACACATCATTCTTAAAAATGTCATAAAAATATTGAATAAATTTGTTATAAAATGTATAATGTTTTTGTTTTATAAAATGAATATAAAAGGAGGTACAAAATGGGATTAAAATTAGAAAATGTTTCTAAGAAATTTGTTGGAAAACAAGCAGTTGATAATATCTCTTTTGAAGTAAATAAGCCAGGTGTTTTTGGACTATTAGGAACAAATGGGGCAGGTAAGACGACTACTATAAGAATGTTACTTGGAATAATAAAAAAAGATAGTGGAGAAATTACATGGAATGGACAAAAAGTAGAAAGGAAACATGTTAATTTTGGATATTTACCAGAAGAAAGAGGGGTATATCCAAAAACAAAAATATATGATCAATTAATGTATTTTGCAAAGTTAAAAGGAATGAACACAAAAGATGCAGATGAATCAATAAAAAAATGGGCAAAAGTATTAAAAGTTGAGGAATATATTCCAATGACTGCTGAGAAATTGTCAAAAGGAAATCAACAAAAGATTCAATTTATGACAGCAATTATACATGACCCTGAGTTAATAGTATTAGATGAGCCTTTTAGTGGCTTAGATCCAGTTAATACGGAAATATTAAAAAATGTAATAATTGACTTAGTATCAAAAGGAAAATACATAATAATGTCTAGTCATCAAATGGTTTCAATAGAAGAATTCTGCAGTGATATTTTGATTTTAAATAAAGGAAAGACCGTTTTAAAAGGAAATTTAAAAGAAATAAAAGAAGGATATAAGGCAAATAGATTAGAATTATCAGTAAATACTAATATTGATAATTATATTAAAGAGTTAGGAATGAGTATAGAATTCTCTAAAGATAATGAATATACCGTAAAAATTGAATCAGAAGAAAAAGCTCACCAATTATTAAAAAATTTAGTTGATAAAAATATTGAAGTAAATAAGTTTGAAATTAAAAAGCCAACATTGAATGATATTTTTATAGAAAAGGTAGGTGAGAAAAATGCGTGATTTAAAAACAGTTATTGGATTTACTATAAAAGATATGGTAAAAAGAAAATCTTTTATAGTATCTACTATTATAATTTTATTAATAATTATTATTGGTATAAATATACCTAATATAATTAAATTATTTATAGGAGATAGTAGTGCAGATTCAAATGATAGATTATTAATTGTAGATAGTAGTAATTTATTTGAAGGAAGTTTAGATAATTTAAATTCTATGAATTTAGGATATGAAGTAACTACAACTAATGAAAATTTAAGTTTTGATGATATAAAAACAAAGATAGATAATGGAGATATAGATGAGGCAATTATTATAGAAAATAGTGAAAATAATTCATATAAAGTTAGGTATATTGTAAAAGACATGACGATGATAGAGGCTGTTCCAGAAGATTTAATGGCTGGAATTAATAGTATATATACTAACCTGCAAATATCCAAATTAGGACTAACACAAGAAGAAATGCAATCATTAAATCCAAAATTTGAATATAGTATTGAGCAAACAGAGGAACAAAAAGTAAGTGGAAATATATTTGTTATATTGATGCTTTCAATAGTATTGTTTTATGCAATATATTTTTGTGCATACCAAGTATCAAGTTCAATAACTACAGAAAAAACATCAAAAATAATGGAAACATTAGTAACATCAACATCTCCAACTACAATAGTGTTAGGAAAAACAATAGGAATTGGTATAGTTGGATTAATACAAGTGTGTGTATTCGTAGGAGTTGCTCTTGTAACTGCAAAGGCTTGTTTAGACCAAGAACTATTATCATCTGTATTAGATATGTCTATGATAACACCATATTTAGGTATAATGACAATTATTTATTTTATACTTGGCTATTTTGCATATTCATTATTATATGCATTAACAGGTTCAACTGTAAGTAAGCCGGAGGATATCCAATCAGCAAATTCTCCAGTAGCAATACTTGTAATAATAGGATTTTATTTATCATATTTTACTATGATGAATCCTAATAGTGATTTAAATACATTTGCAGCAATATTCCCAATTTCTTCACCATTTTGTATGCCATTTAGAATAATGATGGGAATAGCAACACCGGTACAAGTTATAACTTCAATAGTAATTTTAATAATTACAATTCTTATAATTGCAAAAGTTGCTATAAAGATATATTCAAATGCTATTTTAAATTATGGAACAAAAATGACATTTAAAGATATGATAAAAGTCTATAGAGATAAAAATAATTAATTGGATATATTAATATAACAAATAGTGATTTTACATGGAGATTTAAAAATGGATAAAAATAGACCATGTATTATAAAAATAGTTCTTGGTATAATATCACTGCATTAGGAATTGTTTTTAATAATAAGAAGAAAGATAAAAAAGTATCAATTATAAAATTTATTAAAAAATAATACAAAATAGATAAATTATTTAGAAAAATAAATAAGGGGAATAAAAGATGAAAAAGAAAGTAATATTAAAAACAATAATTTCAATAATATTAATTATACTCTTAGTTGGCATAGTTAGCATAGGATATGATAAAGCAACTATAAATAATCAATATAATATTAGTGATAGGAACCTTGAAATACCAATATTCTTATATCACCATATAGTAGACAATGAATCACAAATAGAATATGATTATATGCAGACAACTAAAGATACATTTGAAAAACAAATAATAGGATTAGAAAATTCTGGATATCATTTTATTAGTTATGATGATTTAATTCAATATAAAGAAGGAAAGAAATCATTATATAAAAAGTCAGCTATTTTAACATTTGATGATGGAGCGGAAGATACTTATAAAAATGCATTTCCAATACTAAAAAAGTATGATATTCCATTTACGATGTTTATAATAACAGACTATGTGGGCTCCGATACATATATGACATGGGATGAAGCAAGAGATGTGCAAAATAGTGGTTTAGGACTAATTGCTTCACATAGCCAAAAGCATGAGGATTTTTCTAAACTAAGTGTAGAACAGGCAATTGAAAATGTAAATAATTCTTATAATACTATAGAAGAAAATTTAGGAGAGCAAAAAATAAAAATATTTACATATCCTTATGGATTATACGGGGAAGGTCAATCAGATGCTTTAGAAAAAGAAGGATATATAATTAATTTAACAGATAATAAAATAAACAAAAGCAAAGAATTAAATTTATATGGCTTACATAGATGTTATCCTTTAAGTGATTCTGTATTTAAGATGAAACTAAAGATTACATATAGAAGTATTAGATATTAAGTAAAAAAGAGTAAAAATTTTTAGCAATAAAAATATAAAACATAAATAAGAAACATCGTGAATTTGATAGAATAAAATAAATTTTATCTTAAGAAACAATTCCTAAGCAAGAACAAAGCATGAAAAATATCAATTTGAAGGAATAAAAATATATGATATTGCAAATTAGTTATTTAATTAATAAATAGTAATTTGTAGGGGGATGGATTTTATGGAAGATGAAAAAATCTTATATAAAAATGAAACCATATTTAATAAAGAAAATTTACAGAATTTTTCTAGATTCGTATGGTTGCAATACAATAAATTTAAGTATTGGGCAATAATAATTTTTTCAACATTATTTTTAATATTTGGAATTGTTGGTGCAATAGGGCAAGTTATGAGATATCAAAGAATACCAAATACTTTTACATTAATTTTTATATTAATTTTTGTATCAATAATTATTGTTATGGTAAGACTTGCAAAAGGTAATGTTAAAATTGAAGAAAAAAATAAAGATACATTATTAAAATTTGAATTTAGTGATGATTATTTGCTAATTTCCACTGAATTGTCAAGTCAAAAGTTTTTGTATACGGATTTAAGTAATATACAGAATGTTTGTAATACAGAAAAATACATATATATAATGATTAATAAAAGAACAGGATATATTATAGATAAAAGAGGTTTTAATAATTGTAATGAACAAAATTTTACAAACTATTTGAAAGATAAGTTTAAAGATAAATATATAGATTTCTTAGATAATAAAAGAAAAAAATTATTTACCATAAAAGATGTTATTGTTTGTATTTTTGTTTTTATATTTTTCGTTGTAATGGTTTTAGCTTATCTTAGCTAAATAAAATTATGAGAGAGTGATTATATTGATAATTACTCTCTTTTATGCTATTATTATAATTATAAATAGTATTTGCATGGGGGATGAAGATGGAGTTTATTTTATCTTTAATATTTGGTTTTATATTGATTTTAGTAGTATGTATGCCATATATCATTTTTGTGGGAATATTTATTATAATAATTTGGACAATAATTACAAAAAAGATAGCTAGTAAGATTCTTAAGATTTTAATAATTATGGTTGTATTACTTTATGGAACTATAATAATAGGCAGTTTTAAAACCGAAAAACCTAATGATTTATATACGGAAATTAAAAAAATGAATGATGATCAAAGTCTTATAGGATTATCTTCAGAAGAAGTCATCAATTTATTAGGAGAGCCAGAATCTGAATATAATAGTGAAGAAGATGGGAAGAAATATGTGTACTCTGCAGGAAATATACTTAAAGAATCATATTGGGGTTATTCTTATTCTCACGAATATTATAAATTTTACATATTTTTTGATGAGAATGACAAAGTGAAAGATACATCAATTAAAATGATTCCAGAGATTCCTTAAAAGTAGTTAGAAAGCTTACAATTAAAATAAAAATAAAAGAGAAAATCAATAAAGGATTAATTCTAATTGTAGTTGAAACATTATGATTGTTGCTTTAAAAAGTTATTTAGATAAGAAAAAGTAACAATAAATTACAATTTAGATGAGAGTAGTTATATTAATAATTACTCTCATTTATGTTAGTATTATAACAATAAATAGTAAATTGTTTTTATTAAATATTGAAACTTGATTATCAATATACTATAATCAAAAGGGGTGTATTTTGTATGAATAAATTAAGTAAAATTTTTTTGGGAATTATCATTATTTTAATTGTGCTACTTTCTTTTGTAACAATTAAATACTTAAAATTAAGAGACCAGGTATATGAATATTTTGGAAATTATGAATTTACTTATTATAATGAAACATCTGAACAAAATAAATAAATCAATTTTACAAAAAGCATTTATTAAAGATAAGTGCTTTTTTGTATCTTAATTACAAATTGCAATTTAGATGGAAGTAGTTATATTGATAATTACTCTCATTTATGATATTATGCAAAAAATAGAAATAAAAGGAAAAAGAATATTGAAAATAAATGATAAAGAATTAGAAAAAATATTTTTAAATATTAGTCAGGATAGAGATCATGGAGTGGAAGAATTATATAGTAAATATAATAAAATTGTTTATGGCGTAGCATTTACAATATCTAAAAGTAAAACAGATTCTGAGGATATTATGCAAATAGTATTTACTAAGATATATGAAATGGATAAATCGAAATTACCAACAACTAAACAAGCATCATGGCTGTATTCAATAACTAAAAATGAAACAATTAACTTTATTAAAAAGAATAAAAAAGATATCTCATTAGATAGAATATATGAAATTTTAGATGATAATAACGAACTAAATAAAGTAGTTGATAGTATAGAGTTTAATAGGATAATAGGTAAATTAAATGAGAAAGAAAAAGAAATTATATCTTTAAAAATATTATCGGATTTCTCGTTTGAAGAAATAGGAAAATTACTAAATGAACCTGTTGGAACTGTAAAATGGAGATATTATAAAGCTATTTATTCATTAAAAGCAATTTTAGGAAATCTTGCGATGTTTATTATATCTTTCATAATAGGAGTAAAAGTATTAGTTTCAAATAAGCAAAATGATAGAACAATGGAAGTTCCAATAACAGAAAATGATACTAATAATTCAAGCATATCAGAAGAAAATATACTTCAAGATGAAAGTAAAAGTTTTAATAGTGAGAATACAAAAGAAGGAAATTTTAGGGATGATACAAATAACAATATAAATACTAACATAACACAGGAAAATAATACAGTTCAAGAAAATATAGAGTATAGCGAACAGGAAGATAATTATTATAATGAATATGTAGGATATAGCTTTATAGGAATTTCTATTATATTTTTAGTAATAACTTTAATTATTTTGATAAAAAACCAACTAAAACACCTTAAAAAATTGTCTAAATAATAGAAAGGGAAAAGGTGGTTATATGAAAAAGAAAGTTTTAATTATTTTAGGAATAATAATAGTTTTGTTACTAATAATATGTGGAATTGTATTTTATATCAATTATAACAATGTTTCAAACAATGAATTACCAATATCTACAGTAGAATCTTCTGATGACACAACTGTCAATAACAATATTATAATTATTAAAGATGGAAAAATACAAAATGAAAATCTACTTGATACATTCATAGAGAGTTCAAATAATAAAGAGGCATCAACTTTAAAAATAGAGGTTACTTCAAATGAAAATACAGATGCAATTACATTAGAATATGTACCCGGTGAAAATTATACCAAACAAAATGACAATTCTTTGGCAAATTCAACAGTAATAATAAATGGCCCAAATAGAGAATTTACCTACGAAGATTATCAGAAATATTATGGTTATTATAAAATGACTAAAAACAATAATGAAGAAAAATATGATGATTTACATTGGGATATAAAAAGATTAACAAACGGAAATACAGTACAAGTTATATTTAGTTCATATCTTGTGGATTTAGCAGAAATACCAGTAATATGTGAATATGACTTAGATAGTTCTTCATATACAAAGGCATATGATTTAACATATATACCAAGAAATGATAATGAAATAAAAGAAATTGCGAAATCAGATCAGTTTGAAAATATTGATTTTGGTCTATATACATTTGGAGGAGATGTTACAATTACAATAGAGCAAGATATGGCATATTCATTAGAAGATGCTCTAAGTGAAGGGAAAATAACTATTCAAAGTATATTAGACCAAGCAAAACTAGATGAAAAATATGGAGTTTGTGAAACTAGCTATTATAAAGATGGTGGAAGTATTGAATATAGATACGAAGATTACACAATATTAAAATTTAATACTTTAGATGGAAATAAGGATTTAATAATAGGAAGGCCTGGAACGATTATAAATGATGTAGGAAAAATAGATTATAAAAGTGCAGAGTAAAAAATAATAATTTGTAAAGGAGATATAAAATTATGAAAAAGAAAGTAATAATTGCAATAATTGTTATAGTTTTATTGGTTCTATTAATTCCAATACCTAGCCATTCAAGAGATGGAGGAACAGTTGAATATAGGGCATTGACTTACAAAATATCAAAAGTACATAGATTAACAGGGGATTTAGAAAAAAAGTATGAAGATGGAATTATAATAGAGATATTAGGATTTGAAGTTTATAACAATGTTAAATAAATTACAAATAAAACGGGAGTTACTTATATCAATAATTGCTCTCGTTTTATTTATATAAAGGCAGAAGAAAAGTGATTTGTATAACTCTACTATAAGTAGAGGACAAAAATATACAACTCTACTTATAGTAACTTCAATTTATTGAAATTTTTTATTATATTACAATTAAATAATAGTTGAAGGAGGAAAATATGAATCAAGAAAAAATAGGAAAATTTATTGCTCAATGTAGAAAAGAAAAAAAGCTTACACAGATGCAATTAGCTGAAAAATTGAATATATCTGATAAGGCTATTTCTAAATGGGAGACAGGAAGAGGAATGCCAGATTCTTCGATTATGCTTGAATTGTGTAATCATCTTGGAATAAATGTTAATGAATTATTAAGTGGAGAACATTTAAAAGCTGAAAAATATGAAGAAAAAGCTAATGAAAATATCATAAATATTGTAAAAGAAGCTGATAAAAACAAAAAAACTAAAAACATGATAATAATTGTACTGACTGTTTTATTATGTGTCTTTCTAATGTTAAAAATCGCTATTGCCATTTATAATAGTATTGAAATAACTCTAGATTATGATGATAGACTAATAAAATGTGAAATTGAAGATAGTAATATTATTTGTTCATTTAACGGTTCTAGTTTAGTTAGCTTAACTTCTGAAAAAGTTAATACTGATACAGAAACACTAATTTTTATAACAGGCAAAATGTTAGTACAAAATAAAATTCGTAGCCATTTTGAAACTTGGGATTCTATGGCTCAATTAAATAATGGTGAAAATACTACTTTTAATTCACAAATAATAATCGATAAGAACAAAGATATAATAAATTACAAAGATAAAATTAAAGTTTATTATACTACTATATCGTTTAAAAAGATAAGAAAAGCTACCCAAGAAGAATTACAGCAAATAATAGAACAATCTAATTTAATGGCTGAAAATTAAAAAGATTTTTTAATAAATGTGTGTGTTATATATAGTGATTTATTAGAAAAATAATAATCTATGAGGGGGATTAGTATTTATGGAAAAAATAATTAATGGAATTATTATAGTTTTAAGTAGTATATTTATTGGTTTTGTAATGATATTTAGTATGTTACCTAATATTGTATTAAACGTATCAATAACAATTGGTGGCTTTGTAATACCAATTTTTATAATAGTAATTACAATGATAATTGAAATAAAAAAATCAAAAAATAAAGAGGAAAAAGATAAAATTAGAGAATTTTGGTTAAAAACATTATTCATCATATATTGCTTATTATTAATTACTATTTTATTTTTGAATAATGAATATAGAATGGGAGGATTTCAAAATATTAACACATTTTCAAAAGAGCATTTTGAGGCAAGTAATATAATTCCTTTTGCAACTATAGTAGAATATATTAGAGGTGTGATTTCAAATAATATTAATACAATTATAGTAATAATTAATTTCACTACTAACTTACTTTTGTTTGCTCCAATGGGATTTTTTGTACCTATTTTATTTCAAAGTAGAATAAAGAATACAATACAATTTGTAATTATGATTATTATACTTACATTAATTGTTGAAATATTACAATTTATAACATATAGAGGTTCAACAGATATTGATGATATTATATTAAATACAATAGGAGCAGTTATTGTGTATGTGCTT
>CALXCH010000058.1 GCA_944386735.1 uncultured Clostridia bacterium | reverse complement strand
TATGTCTTTGTTTCATAAATATATCTTGTATTATCTAATGATATTATTTTATATTTTCCTAAAAATATTAATAATTCTATATCTCTATTTTGTAATCTAATTCTATCTTTCATTTTTACTCACCTCTTTCTACAAAAATTTTTTCTTAATTTTTTCCATAAGCATACCTTTGTAGAGGCAACATATTGTATATGTTACCTCTACTCTAGACATTTTTTTAATAAATTATACCTTCAAATACTTATCTTTTGTGTCTTTATGCTATTAAAAAACATAGCAAAATTTCGACTTGTTTTTTCTTTAAAATCTTGCCATGTTTGTATATATTATTTATCTTATTTTTTTGTTAATTATTCTACTTATATCCTCTGCTGATAATACATATACCTCTGCGTGTGGTCTATCAGAATGGTATCCTTGTACCATATAACAACTGCAATAAATATTATCATCTTTTATTACTTTTCCATTTATCAATCCATCATGAATTGGTTTCACATTTCTATTATCTGCATCCCATATTTTTGTATCATCAAATATTTTTATAATTACCATTACAAATTTATCATAAAATAATCCTGCAAATTTATTTGTAACTTTTGAAACATTATATGTAATTTGTTTTTGAATATAATTAACTCCCTTTTTTATAGATGGAATTTTTTCTGGGATATATATTTTTAATATATCATCTTCTACTTTTGCCTTATATGCATAATCTATAAACTCTGTCCCTTTATCATTCATAAATTCTAACCACATATTTCTTTGTCTTACTTCATCATACATATCCATTCTTGTTTTCTCAAATTTATAAAAATACATTTCTAATTCTACATCTTTTATTTCTTCTTTTGTTTTTAATAAGTTTTCACTTATATCTTTAATTTTTTCTATTTCTTTAATAATTTTTTCTTTTTCCATAAATATCACTCTCACTTTCTTTAATTTAATTTTTAGGTATAAAAATAGAAGGCACAATTATTTGTAGCCTTCATAAAATAGTTTCAAATAAATTTATATTCTCAAATTATTGGAACATCTATATGATCTTTTGCAATACATATTTCATTTTTTATTACATAGCATTCGACATAATGATCTCCAGCAAAGTTAGATGTTTCATGATTTATATTTTCATCTTTTGCTTTAAATATTTGTCCCCTTATGCAATTATTTTTTTTGGCTAAAATTCCATTATTTTTTACTTTCCATAGAATTTTATAAGGTTTTTGTATATTAGTATTTTTTATAAAAAAATCTAGTGTACATCCTATTGAAACCTTTTGTCTGTTTTTATTCATTTCTGATAAACACATACTTTTTCCATCTTTATCTACGACTTTACAATCTATTTTTACAATGCAAGTAGTTGGTTGTACTGGATATATATTACCAATATATTCTTCAGTATCATCATATTCATTTAAATCTTTACCATAGCTATATTCACTTATACTTCTCATAGATTCATTTATATTTGTGTTCCAAAAATCATGATTAAAGAAATTACACCACGCCTCTTTCGCTTGTTTTTCTGTACAGTCACTACTAAATAATATATCTAATTGAGATATGTATGAATTTAATCTATTATAAAGATTATTTAACTTATCCACATCTTCTTGTACTAGTAATAAACTTTGTGAGCTATCTGTAGGATTATATACTTCATTATTGTATCTTAATCTATCCCTTATTGCACAAATCGTATAATAAAACATTTCATCAATCCTAGAATAATTTTGTATTTTTTCATCACATAATACTGTTTGTATTAATCCTCCTGGCATTTTCCATGTGTCACGAGATTTACAAAATGTCTTACATAATCTTATTGCTTGCCTTAACTTTTCATCATTTGTTGATATTTCTTCTTTGAACCAATTATTTATTGCTCTTGGGTCTCTTGCTCTCCACTCACTTCCCGCATGTTCATATGTATAACTATTATCATAAACATTTTTAGTTCTTCTATAAATAGCAAAATCTATATGATAATTATCAACATATTCTATTCTTACACAATTAGTCTTAGCTTCTGGTTCAATTTTAAAATTAGTGCATTTTCTTTTCAAAGCATTTACTATTATATTTTTTATAGCAATAGAACCCATATCTCCAATATTACTACTGTCAAATACAATTGCTATATCTATATCATAATCATTTTTATCGTTTTGGATAACCGTAGACATTGCTACACTACCTTGCTCAATAGTCTCTGCTATCTTATAATCAGTTCCATTTTCTTCATTGTATTCTTTTAACCCATCTTTTAATCTATCTATATTTATTTTTTTCTTTTCCCTTAAATTATTAATTTCACTTTTTGACAATACAACTTCATTATAGTAAAACTTTTTCATGTCTTTTTCTAAATTATACATTGCTTTCTTCCACTTCCTCCACTTTTATTAGTTTTCCTTTATCTGTTCCATTAATTACAATACCCCATGGATACTTAATATTACTTTGACTTTCAAATTGATAAGCCACTATTTCTGGTATTCTTGTACTATCTACACTCCTTTTTCCTATTTCTAGAGCAAGACAACTCTGACTTGAGCATACAATATTAATTCTTTTTATATCTGGAATTATATGGGTAATTTTTTCAATAATTGTAAATATAATGTTTGTGTAGTTATTTAATTGTTTTACACTTCTTATAGCATTATCTTTAGGGTTGTCAATCTCCAATCTACATATGTCAGAATTAGCCTTAAACTGTTTTAATGCTTGATCTGTTATCTTTTGAGTTATAGAAATTTCCACAACAACCTCTTTCTTTCCAGTATCTAACTTATCTAATTCAGTTTTTAATTTTAATTCTGGATACATATAGTTATTCTTATTAGTCAATTCATAATATTGATTTGTATCTATTTTATCAAATTCATAATATTTATTAATCTCAACTCTATTTAGATATGTTCCTGCATACATTATAAATGGAATTGGTGCAATTCCAGTATATCCTCTTTTAAGTTCAATAGTTTCGTTTTTAAATGCTTCTGTTTCTTCTTTTATTTGCTCTAATATGCATTTAAAACTATCCTCATCTTTCTTTATAGAAAACATTCTTTTATAAATATGGACAAAATTTATTTCTCTTTCTCTATAATCATATAATATTGTCTTTTTACTTTTTAAATATGGTTCAACATTTCTTTTATAATATCCATTAATATTTAAGACACATAACTTATTTTTTTTAGAAATTTTTATAGTTATTGCCACAATTACTAAAAATATTCCAAATGCAAAATTCCATATATTAAATTCACCAGTTACGCTTGATAAATTATTATTTCCCATGATTATTGCTGTTTCTGTTATTATTTTATCTAAAAAATCACCTGAAGCATTGTTAATCAATTCTATTCCTGCAGTAAATAATATATAAAATAAACTATCTTCTTTTTCTTTCTTTTTTGTACTTATATATGTAGCTACACTACCTATAATAATTATAATTATTGAAAAGATTTGTGTTATCATGTTAAACATCTCCTTTGTAATTCCATATTTTACCACAATTTGTTTCAAAAATAAATAATAATTTATAATTATTCAAATTCCCTAATCCACTCATTTATCTTATGCTTGTCCGATGTATCAATCAAATATCGCAATCCCCTGGATACGAAAATGTTGCTTTTCTATGTTTTCCAAGTAATCCACCCACTAAAATAACAGATGAACGCATTTGTCTCATTAATTTCTCTGGTATTTCAAATTTATTTATTTTACTTGTATCTATTATTACTTTATTCTTCTTTTTTTCTACCGTTCCCCCTAAAGCTTTTAATATTTCAAACATCATTTCTGTATCATGAACTATAAGTACGCTATAAAGCGTACTTTTTCCTCCATTTAATATGCAAGCTGCTATTATTGGTAGTGATGCATTTTTTGATCCTGATATATCAACAACTCCTTCTAACCTCTTTCCCCCTTTTATTATGTATTCTGACATTTTTCTACCACCTTTCACTTTATTTTGTTATATATTATGTTTTATTTACGTAAAAAGTGAATTTATTAATTATTTACAAGAATTTCAAAAATAAAAGGGGGCTAGAATCCTAGTCCCTCTCCTTGCTATTAGTTATTATTGAAGATTTTCATTTGCAAAATATGCTAATGCTATTATTGCTCCCGCACCTAATATTATATAGCCTATTCCTGCTACGATAAGTATTGGATTAATTTTTTGATTGTCTTGTTCTCTTGTATCCTTATACCATTTTTTTTCTTCATTCTTACTAATAGCTTGTCTTTTTTGCCTACTCATAGACTTCTCCTTCTCTTGTCTAATTTTCAGCTTCTATTCGACTTTTAGTCAAACAATATTATTTTAGCACAATTTCATTTTTATTTCAAGAGAAAGAGGCTTGGAAACCCAAGCCTCTTTGTTATTCAATTGTTTACACCTTAGCATGTATATATTCAATACAAGCTTTTTTAAAATCCATTTCTCCACGAAGGACTTTCCAAGCTAGATAACCCATAATTTCTGAATTATTTGAATTTTTTTCAATGCTTTTTCCATTTTGTTCGATAAGAGTGATATAATATTTACCATTTTTACGAACACGAACTTCAAAGCAATATGGTGTCCAGATGCCATTGACAAATCGATTTCCCGTTTTAGTGTTTGCCGCTTTAAAAACTTCATCTACGAAATTATAAGTGCAATAATCGATAAGAGGTTCTACTTTACGGTATTCATCATACATCATTGGAATTCTTTCGAGAATTTCATCCCATTCTTCCTGTCCTAGAAAAACTCCTCCATTTTCCATAAATTTTTCACGTGTTTGTACAACTGAATTCTTCCGCTCTGTCATTTTCTCCTCCTTAGGACATAGAACGGATATTACAATAGCCTTACGGCCTGTGACGTTATTATAACACCTATTTATAATTATTACAAGCATATTTTATAGATTTAAATTTTCTAAATTTTTTCATTTTTCATCTATATTTAATAAAGAGGATTCGGAAAATCCGAATCCCCTTATTCAGTTATTAGTGTGCTATTTATTGTAGCTCTTTGCAAGCTTCTCCGAAAGAAATCTCACCTTGCCTAACTTTCATTGCCAAGTATACTATGACTTCAGATCTATCTGCTTCCACCTCATAAACATTATCGCCTACCTCGAGAAGTGTATAGAAATGCCCCTCACCATCTTGACGAATATATGTGTCAATATAAATTGGTGCAAACATTATTCTACCATTTGTAACCTTTTCATATTTCTGAACCTTCTTAATACTTGCCAACCAAACCTCTCTTGGAAAATCGTGTCCATAATCATTAAAATTAGAATGAGTTTCGACGTATTTTTCATACGCTCCATCAATCCAAATAAGAATTTCATCCCATTCTTCTTTACCTATGAAAACACCACCTTTTTCCAAGAACTCTTGATATGCACGCTCAACTGAAATCTCCCGTTCTGGCATTTTTCCTCCTTTGGAATTAGAGAACGGTTATTACTACGGTCTAAATAGACCATATTAACATTATATCACCCTAATCGTATGTTTTCAAGTACACCCTTTGTCATTTTTGTCGACATTTTTCTCATTTTAGTTTAAATAACTTGATAAAATCTTGAATTTTTGCCAATAATATCATATAATATGTAAAGTTTAATATTATGGAGGGAACTTATGAAAGATATTACAGTCAGAAATTTATTTAAAGAAACAAACAAATTTGAAAACAAAGAAATTACAATTGAAGGATGGGTAAAAACATTAAGAGACTCAAAAACATTTGGTTTTATTGAATTAAATGATGGTACATTTTTTAAAAATGTACAAATCGTTTTTAATGATTCTATTGATAATTTTGAAGAAGTAAAAAAATTAACACTTAGTTCTTCAATAAAAGTAACAGGAAATTTTATAATAACTCCAGATGCTAAGCAACCTTTTGAAATTCAAGCAACAAAGATTGAAATTGAATCATTATCAGATAATAGTTATCCATTACAAAAAAAGCATCACAGTTTTGAATATTTAAGAACGATTGCACACCTTCGTCCAAGGACAAATACTTTTAATGCAGTATTTAGAGTAAGAAGCGTTTTATCATATGCAATACACAAATTCTTCCAAGAGCAAAATTTTGTATATGTTCACACACCTATTTTAACAGGCAGTGATGCTGAAGGCGCTGGAGAAATGTTTAATGTTAATTCATTCGATTTAACAAATGTTCCAAAAACAAAAGATGGAAAAGTAGATTTTTCAAAAGACTTTTTTGGAAGAGCAGCACATTTAACAGTAAGTGGTCAATTAAATGGTGAAACATTTGCAGAAAGCTTTTGTAATATATATACTTTTGGACCTACATTTAGAGCAGAAGATTCTAACACTGTAAAACATGCAGCTGAATTTTGGATGATAGAACCTGAAATATGTTTTGCTAATCTTGATGATGATATGGATTTAGCTGAAAACATGATTAAATATACTTTTAAATATGTTTTAGACCACTGTCCTGAAGAAATGGAATTCTTTAATAAATTCATAGACAAGGAACTTTTAGATAGATTAAATCATGTAATCAATTCTGATTTTGCAAGAGTAAGTTATACAGATGCTGTTAAAGAATTAGAAAAACACAATGATGAATTTGAATTTAAAGTATCTTGGGGAATCGATTTACAAACAGAACATGAAAGATATTTATGTGAAAAAATTTATAAAAAACCAGTTTTTGTTAAAGATTATCCAAAGGATATAAAAGCATTTTATATGAAACAAAATCCAGATGGAAAAACAGTAGCTGCCGCAGACCTTTTAGTTCCAGGTATTGGTGAAATTATTGGAGGTAGCCAAAGAGAAGAAAATTACAATAAATTACTAACAAGAATGAAAGAATTAAATATGCCAATAGATAACTATAATTGGTATTTAGATTTAAGAAAATATGGAAGTTGTGTTCATTCCGGATTTGGTCTTGGATTTGAAAGAGCCATGATGTACTTAACTGGTATGCAAAATATTCGTGATGTTATACCATTTCCTAGAACACCTAGAAATTGTGAATTTTAAGAAAATAATGAAAAAATTTTCAATAAAGTATTTACAAATAACTTATTATGTAGTAAGATAGTAATGTGTGATAGGCTATTTTTGTCGTAAAATTTTAATTTTTTACAGCAAAAGCTTTTCATGAAAACTCATTCTTTTGTTTAAATGAGGGAGGAACTTTAAAAGTCCTCCCTCATTTTTTAGGTGGCAAACAGATTATACTTTAAAATTCTTCAAAGTAGTGTTCTTTTTCTTCTTTAAAGTCAATCTGCTTATACTTAGCAATTGCTTTTTTAAAGTCAATCTGTCCATCCATAACTTTAAGTGCAAGAGAAATAACGATATCAGCAGGTGTAGAGAATCTATGAGACCTACTATCATCATTGTAGAAAGTCACATATACCCCATTGTGCTCAATAACACTTAAAGTTTTAGTGTCGAAACCATTTCCCGTAAACTGGTTCAGATATGAATTCTTGCACCTCAAAACCTCTTCCCAAAAATGCAACTCTGCTTTCGTATCATTGACATCATTGGAACAGATTAGGAATCTTGCAAGTCTTTCAAGCTTTTTTCCAGCAAACTCGGAAAGCTTTCGCAACTCTTTCTGGTTGATTTCCGTACTCCCGTCAAAAATGACTTGAGTGTCCTCAACCATCTCTTGCTGCTCTGCCATAGTATCCTCCTTAAGATAGACAAAGCTTTTCTGCCATAGACCAACATTTGGTCATACTTATATTATACCTCAAATTTAACTTTTTTTCAAGCTAGACTTGTTCGTATTCCTTGCCATAGTAACTATCTAGCAATATTTGTTTTAATTCTGATACTAATGGTACTCTTGGATTTGCTGTAGTACATTGGTCTTCAAATGCCCTATCAGCTAACATATCCACCTTTGATAGAAATTCTTGTTCATCAATCCCTGCTTCTTTAAAAGATTTTGGAATATTCATATGTGAATTCATTTCTTTTATTCTTTCTATCAAACTATTTATTCCTTCTTCTTTGCTATCTGCTTTTAATCCAACTTTCTTTGCTAATTCATAATATTTTTCATCTGCTATAAAATATTCATACTTAGGAAATGATACAAACTTTGTTGGTTTGCTACTATTATATCTAATGACATATGGTAAAAGTATTGCATTTATTCTACCATGTGCCATATGAAATTCTGCACCTAACTTATGTGCTAGAGAATGGTTTATTCCTAAAAATGCATTTGTAAATGACATACCAGCAATTGTGCTTGCATTGTGCATCTTTTCTCTTGCCTCTTTATCATTTCCATTATCATATGCTCTTTCTAGATACTTAAATACAAGCTCTGTTGCTTTTTCTGATAACCCATCTGTAAAATCTGATGCCATATTAGATACATATGCCTCTATTGCGTGAGTTAAAACATCCATTCCAGTATCTGCTGTAACAGTTTTTGGAAGGCTCATTACTAAGTCTGGGTCTACGATTGCAACATCAGGTGTTAATTCATAGTCTGCAAGAGGATATTTTTTGTTTTGTTTTTTATCTGTTATAACTGCAAAAGATGTAACCTCTGAACCTGTTCCTGATGTTGTTGGTATTGCTACCATTTTACATTTTGTTCCTAGTTTTGGAAACTTATAAGTACGTTTTCTAATATCCATAAATTTTAATTTTAAACCTTCTGGGTCTGCATCTGGATGTTCATAAAATAACCACATACCTTTTGCAGCATCTATTGGGCTTCCTCCACCTAATGCAATAATTACATCTGGTTTAAAACTTTCCATTGCTTGTACACCTTTTTTTATAGTATCAAAAGATGGATCTGATTCTACATCAGAAAATATCTCTGAATGCACATAATGTTCTCTTTTTCTTAAATAATATAAAATTTTATCTACATATCCAAATTTTATCATTGACTCATCTGTTACGATAAATGCTCTTTCAATATCTGGCATTTTTTCTAAATACTGAATAGAACCTGCTTCAAAATATATTTTTTCAGGTATTTTAAACCATTGCATATTAACCCTCCTCTTACTTGTTCTTTTTATATTAATAAGATTTACTGAAGATACATTTGCAGTTGTTGAATTTCCACCAAATGAACCACAACCTAATGTTAATGATGGCATATTTGTGTTATAAATATCTCCAATTGCTCCATGTGTTGAAGGTGAATTCACAATGATTCTTCCTGCTTTCATTGTTTTAGAAAATTTAAGTATTGTTTCTTTATTTTCAGAATGTATAACTGCTGAATGTCCAAGTCCTCCAAACTCTAGTAATTTTTCAGATTTTTCTATTCCTTCTTCTTCATTATTTACAATATAATAAGTAAGTACTGGGCTTAATTTTTCTTTTGAAAATGGATAATCTCTACCTATTCCTTCTTCATATACAACCAATACCTTTGTATCTTTTGGTACTTCAAAACCTGCATCTTTGGCTATCTTATATGGTGCTTGTCCAGGTATATGAGATTTTAATTTATATCCTATATCATCTCTATATTCAAACATACTATCTTGTAATTTTTGTTTTTCTTCTGGACTTACAAAATAGCATCCGGGCTTCTCTCATTAATCTTTCAAATTCTTGATAAATATCTTTATCAACTAAAACCGCTTGTTCTGATGCACATATCATTCCATTATCAAATGCTTTTGACATTACTAAGTCATTTACTGATGTTTTTAATTTAGCTGTCTTATCAATATAACAAGGAACATTTCCAGGGCCTACTCCTAATGCTGGCTTTCCACAAGAATATGCTGATTTTACCATCCCTGTTCCACCAGTTGCTAAAATCAAATTAACATCAGGATGATTCATAAGTGTTCTAGTAGCAAGTATACTTGGTTCTTCAATCCATAAAATACAATCCTCTGGAGCTCCTGCTTTCACAGCTGCATCTCTTAAGATTTCTGCAGCTCGTGTACTACATTTTTGTGCAGATGGATGGAAACCAAATATAATTACATTTCTAGTTTTTGCAGAAATTATTGATTTAAACATTGTTGTAGAAGTTGGGTTCGTTACTGGTGTTACTCCTGCAATTACCCCTACAGGCTCTGCTATTTCTACATATCCCTCTTCCTCATTTCTATTAATTATTCCAACCGTCTTTTCATGCTTAATACTATGATATACATATTCTGTTGCAAACATATTCTTTGTGATTTTATCTTCATAAATACCTCTTCCAGTTTCTTCTACTGCCATTTTTGCAAGTTCCATATGATGCTCTAGCCCTGCCATTGACATTGCCTTTGTAATATTATCAACCGTTTGTTGGTCAAGTTTTAAATATTCTTCTGATGCTTTTTTAGCTCTTGCAACTAAATTGTCAATCATCTCTTTTACTTTAGTTTCTTCTTGCATATCAGACATAATTATCCTGCTACTCAAAATATGAACAAATATACCCATATCGAGATCTTGAAAGTTTTCACAAACATTTCTTACTGCTTCGTTGTGTATGCTTTTGTGGTTAAAACTAACACACTACTTGCAATTTCTTCTACACTCCACAGTCGTAAATTCCCGACTAGCCATCGGTACATACTTACAATCGCTTGTTTATGCTATTTTGTAAGTTCTTGCATCTCTTAAATTAAGACTTGCATTAAAATCTCTATCTTCTATATATCCACAGTCACACTTATAAATTCTATCTGACAGTTTTAGGTTCTTTTTAACAGAACCACAATGATGACATATTTTGCTAGATGGATACCATCTAGCTACAATTCTTAATTCAATTCCATATTCTTTGCATTTTGCTTCTAATTTTCTTCTAAATTCATAGAACTTTTGTGAAGCAATTGCTTTTGATAGATGTCTATTCTTCATCATTCCTTTTACATTTAAATCTTCTATTGTTATATAAGATGGCTTGGTTTTCACTATCTCATTTATACTCTTGTTAATGTAATCGGTTCTAATGTTTTCCATTCTTTGATGAAGTTTTTGTACCTTTATGACTTGTTTTTGTATATTTTGTCTAGTAGCTTCTCCTTTCTTTTTATTTTCTTTGCAACGTTTTTTTAAGTCTTCGTATTTTCTCGATAGACAACGCTGTTCTTTCTTTAACTTTTTTTCAAGTTTTTTTATTCTTGCTGACTTATTGATATTCTTTTTTACTATTCCATTGCTAATAATTGCAAAATCTTTTAGTCCTAAATCAATTCCTAATCCAAAATCATTTAATTCACTCTTTTTTGATTTAGGAATGTCAATTAGAACAGATACATAATATCTTCCTGCTTTACAAGAAATTGTACCTCTTTTAATTACATACTCCTGTTTTGTTGTTGGAATATATCCTTTTTCTTTTAACTTCACCCAACCAAGTGTAGGAATCTTTATTCTATGTCTTTCACAAAAACAATCTTTTTCATTGTTTTTTACAAAATACATTTTTACATCTGATTTATTCTTTTTCTTAAACTTTGGAAAACCACTTTCTTTTTTGAAAAACTTTACAAAGGCTGTATATGCATTTTCCATAGCTTTTTTTACAGACTTTGAACTTACATCCTTTATCCAAAGATATTCTGGGTTATTTGGTATAAATTCATTGTTAAGCCAAACACTAAACGCTCTAGCTGTCATAAATCTTTCGCCTTTATTATAAATTTCTTTGTTATGTGCTAGGTAAAAATTGTAAATAAATCT
>CALXCH010000057.1 GCA_944386735.1 uncultured Clostridia bacterium | reverse complement strand
ATATACATATTTTGCAAGTAAAGCAAAAAAAGAAGGATATGAGCAAATAGCAGCTATATTTGAAGAAACAGCTAATAACGAAAAAGAACATGCTAAAATGTGGTTTAAATTATTACAAGGTGGAGAAATTAAATCAACATTAGAAAACTTACAAGCAGCAGCTGAAGGAGAAAATTATGAATGGACAGATATGTATGACAGAATGGCAAAAGAAGCTAAAGAAGAAGGATTTGACCATATTGCATATTTATTCTCAGAAGTAGCAAAAATAGAAAAAGAACATGAAGAAAGATATAAAAAATTAATCGAAAATGTAGAAGGTGGATTAGTATTTAGCCGTGATGATGAAAGAATTTGGAAATGTAGAAATTGTGGACATATCGTAATTGGAAAATATGCCCCAGAAATCTGCCCAGTATGTAGTCATCCAAAAGCATATTTCGAAATAAAAGCAGAAAACTATTAAAATTTAAAGAAAATTAAAGGAAAAGAGATTATATTTCAAGAAATTGGGATATAATTTCTTTTTTTTCTGGAAAAATTTAAAAATGTGTGTTATAATATCAAGGAAATAAAGGAGAGAAAGATGTCAAAGTTTTTTGTAAGAGATGGACAAATAGAAAATGATATAATAAAAATTGAAGGTCAGGATGTAAATCATATAAGGAATGTTTTAAGACAAAAAGTCGGAGATGAAATAATTATTTGTGATAGTGATAGAGAAAAGAATTATTTATGTGATATCGAAAAAATAGAAAAAGAAGCAATTGAATGTAAAATAGTAAGAGAATTAGAAGATTTTAAATCAAATATAAAAGTGACAATAATGCAAGGAATTCCAAAAAAAGATAAAATGGAGTTAGTAATACAAAAGGCAGTTGAACTTGGATGTTTTGATATACAACCAGTAGAGATGGAAAGATGTGTTGTAAAGTATGAAGAAAAAGTTAAAAGAAAAAAATTAGAAAGATGGCAAAAAATATCTGAAGTTGCAGCAAAACAATGTAATAGAGATTTTATTCCTAAAGTTAATAATATAGTGTCATTAAAAAATATTTGTAAAATACTTCCTGAATATGATATAGTAATATTAGCTTATGAAAAAGAGGAAAAAACAACACTAAAAGAAGCTTTAAATAAAATAAAAGAAAAATATGGAGAAAACGAAATAAAAATAGCAGTTATAATAGGGCCAGAAGGTGGAATATCTCCTAAAGAAGTAGAAATGATAAATGAAAATGACAATGTAATAACAGTAACACTTGGAAAAAGAATATTAAGAACAGAAACAGTAGCATTAAATATATTAAGTATCATAATGTATGAATTAGAAGGTTAGGTGGAAACAATGAATACAATATTCAAGAATTTGTTAAAAGCAATAGGAATAATGGGATACTTCATGGTTCTAAATTTGGCTTATGCAAGAATGAATACTGAAAGACTTATGAATGATATAGAAGTATTTGCAGGAATGTTTTTAGTATTAGGACTAATCTTTTTAGAAAAAGCTTATAAGAAAGATGATGGAAAAACAGCTTTAAGCGGAATAGAACTTTTATGTTTATCTATGCATTCATTATCAATAAATCATGTAATTACTTTTTACCAGTATGATTTTAGATTTTATTTACTAGCATCTTCTTATGTATTTGCAATATATTATGTATTAAAATCAATAGTTATATATACAAGAGAAAAAAGACAATATTTAAAGAAGTTAAGTGATATATCAGAAATAGTAAAAGAAGAACCAATAAAAAAAGAAGCTAAGAAAAGAAGAAAAGCAAGAAGTACCAAAGGTAATATAGAAGAAAAAGTAGAAAATATTTCTAATGAAAAACGAGAGAGAACACAAGAAGAAAGTAAAGAAAAAAGTACTGGAAAAAGTACTGAAAAAAATGCTAAAAAGAGTAAAACAAAAAATAAAGAAAAACCAAAAGCAAACGAAAAAACAGAATTAGAGGAAGAAAAAAAGGCAAAAAAAGTAAAAGTAGAAAAAGAAGATAAAAAGGAAGAAAAGAAAGAAGTAAAAAGAAAAACAACTGCCAAGAAACAAACAAAGAAAAAAGAGACTAAAAAGGAAGATAATAAAGAAGAAATAAAAGAAGAGCCAAAAGAAGAAAAGATCAAAAATAAGAAGACTAAAGTAAGTAAAAAAGAAAACAATGGAGAAAATAAGGAAAAAGAAGAAAAGCGAGTAGAAAGTAAGAATAAAAGTAATAAAAAGAAAAAAGAGGTAGTAGACAATGATTAAAAGTATGACAGGATATGGAAAAGCAAGTTTAGAAAAAAATTCAAGAAAATACCTAGTAGAAATAAAGAGTGTAAATCATAGATATTTAGATATATCAGTAAAAATGCCAAGAACATTAAGCTATTTAGAAGAAGCAATAAAAAAAGAAATATCTAAAAATGTAAAGAGGGGCAAGATAGATGTTTTTGTGACTTTTGAAAACAATTCTATAGAAGGCAGAGAGATAAAAATAAATACTGAGCTTGCAAAAGGATATATTAAAGAATTAAGAAAATTAGCAGCAGAGGAAAATTTGTTGTCTGACTTACAAGTAAATGATATAGCAAGATATCCAGACGTACTAACAATTCAAGATAATCAAGATGATGAAAAAATTAAGCTTGAAATGATAGAAGTAATAGGAAAAGCAACAGAGAGTTTAGTAAATATGAGAAAAACAGAAGGAGAAAAAATTGCAAAGGATTTAAAGCAAAGATTAGATTTAATACAAGCAAAAGTAAATGAAGTATCTAAACTTTCTACTGGACTTATTGAAGAATATGTAGTAAAATTAGAAGAAAGAATAAAAAAACTACTAAAAGACGGTGAAATTGATAAGCAAAGATTAGCACAAGAAGTTGTAATATATGCAGATAAATGTTCAATAGAAGAAGAAATAACAAGGTTAAATAGTCATATAGCACAATTTAATGAGTTGCTAAATTCAAATGAAGCGGCCCGGAAAAAAATTAGACTTTATAATACAGGAGATGAATCGAGAAACTAATACAATAGGCTCAAAAGCAAATAGTTTAGAGATTACTAATGGTGTGATTGATATGAAAACTGAAATAGAAAACTTAAGAGAGCAAGTACAAAATATAGAATAGAAAGGATTTGATTTTATGCAATTAGTAAACATAGGATTTGGCAACATTGTTTCAGCACAAAGGATTGTAGCAATAGTAAGCCCAGAATCGGCACCAATAAAAAGGCTTATACAAGAAGCAAAAGATAATAAAACAGCAATAGATGCTACATATGGAAGAAGAACAAGAGCTGTATTAATTATGGATTCAGGACATATTATATTGTCAGCTGTCCAACCAGAAACAGTAGGTGGAAGAATAGATAAGACGGTATCACCAGAAGAGTTAGGAAAACAATTAGCAGAAAGTATGAAAGATAATTTAAAAGGAGTTGATTAAAAATGATGGTAAAACCAACAGTAGCAGAATTATTAAAAAGAGCTGCTAACAGATATGAATTAGTTATTGCAACAGCAAGGAGAGCAAGACAAATTGCAGCAGGAGCTGAACCAATGACAAATGTTAAAGAAACATCACCAGTAACTTTAGCTGCAAATGAAATATCAGAAGGTAAAGTTAAAATAGTTGAAGAACCTGAAGATGAGGAAGACGATATAGAAAGAGATATGAAAGTAGAATAAGAAAAGAAATGGAGAGAATAATGGAAAAAAAACATATTATATCATTAGGAGGAGAATTAGCAAGTGGAAAAGGGACAGTATCAAAAATTCTAATGAAAAGATTAAATTATTCAGTATATAGAAATGGAGACTATTTTAGAAAGTTAGCTAAAGAAAGTGGAATGGACGTAACAACTTTTAATGAATATGTAGAAGATCACCCAGAAATAGATAGACAAATAGAAAATAGTGCTTCAGAATATGCAAAAGAACATGATAATTTTATAATAGATGCAAGACTTGGCTGGTATGCTGTGCCACAATCTTTTAAGGTGTATTTAAAAGTTGATATTAATGTTGCAGCAAAAAGAGTATTTGAAGATGAAACAAGAAGAACAACAGAAAGAAAATTTGCGACAATTGAAGAACAAAAAGCCGATATAAAAAAAAGGTATGAATTAGAAAATGAAAGATACTGGCAATTATATGGTATTAGAAAAGCAGATGAGTCTAATTATGACTTCATATTAGATACAACTAACCTAACACCAGAACAAGTTGCAGATGAAATAGAAGAAGAATATAAAAAATGGCTAGAAGAATAATTTGTTTGCAAAATTAATAAAGTGAGATTTTAAAATATATAAAAGCTCACTTTTTTTCAAAGGAGCCAAAATGATAGCAGAAGTAATAATAAATAGAACAGCAAAAAAATTAAATAGAACTTTTGATTATAGAGTGCCAAAAGAATTAGAAGACCTTATAGTAGTTGGAAGTAAGGTCTTAGTTCCATTTGGTAAAGGAGAAAAATTAGAAGAAGGATTTGTAGTAAAAGTAAAAGAAAAAACAGAATATGAAGTAAAAGAAATAAAAAAGCTGGAAAATAATTTAAGCGATAAGCAAATAGAACTTGCAAAATGGATGGCAAAAAGATATTTTTGTAATGTATCAGATTGTATAAAATTAATGCTAACACCTGGGACAAGAAGTAAAGAAAAAAAGATGCAAGATAGAACAATACAAGCAGTTTATTTAAAAAAAGATATAGAAGAAATAGATTTTTGTATAGCATCTGGAAAAATAAAATCTGAAAAACAAAAAAGAGTAATTAATTTTGTAAAGAATAATCAAGGTGCAACAATACCAGAAATAGAAATGCTAACAGATTGTTCAAGAGCAATAGTAAAAACATTAGTAAAGAATGGTTATTTAGAATTACTAGATAAAAAAATAGAAAGAGATCCTTTAAGAAGGAAAGATATTAAAAAAACTAATTTCTTAAAATTAACAGAAGAACAAGAAAATGCTTTTAATAGCGTAAAAGAAGCAATTGATAATAATACATATAAAAGATTTTTATTATATGGTGTAACAGGTTCTCGGGAAGACAGAAGTATATTTACAATTAATTGGAGAGGTTTTAGAAAAAGGAAGAACAGCAATAGTATTAGTTCCAGAAATATCATTAACACCACAAATGTTAGATAGATTTATATCAAGGTTTGGAAAAGAAAAAATTGCAATTTTACATAGTAAATTATCATTAGGCGAAAGATATGATGAATGGAATAAAATAAGAGAGGGAAAGGCAAAAATAGTAATAGGAGCAAGGTCAGCTATATTTGCACCTGTAGAAAATTTGGGTATCATTATAATAGACGAGGAGCATGATAGCTCGTATAAATCAGAATCAAATCCCAAATATGATGCAAAGCAAGTTGCAAACTATATAGCAAAACAAAATAATTGCCCATTACTTTTAGGAAGTGCAACACCAGACTTATGTGATTATTATAAAGCAAAAGAACTAAATGAAATAACACTATTAGAATTAACAAAAAGAGCAAATGAAGCAGAGCTACCAAAAGTCACAATAATAGATTTAAAACAAGAACTTGCAAATGGAAATCGCTCAATGTTAAGTCGTGAACTATATTCTTCTATAGAAAAAAATATAAAGGAAAAAAGACAAACAATATTGTTTTTAAATAGAAGAGGATATTCAACATTTGTAATGTGTAGAGAATGTGGATATGTTGCTAAATGTAAGAATTGTAATATAAGCCTTACGTATCATAGATATGAAAAAAAATTAAAATGCCATTATTGTGGATATGAGGAACCTGTAGTTAAAGTATGTCCAGAATGTGGTAGTAATAAAATACGCTATTTTGGAACAGGCACACAAAAGTTAGAAGAAGAAATACATAAGGAGTTTCCAAATGCAAGCACAATTAGAATGGATATAGATACAGTGACAAAGAAAAACTCACATGAAGAAATATTAAAGAAGTTTAGAGATGAAAATATAGATATACTAATTGGAACACAAATGGTAGTAAAAGGACATCATTTTCCGAATGTAACATTAGTAGGAGTAATAGCAGCAGATAGTTCATTAAATATAGATGACTATAGAGCAAATGAAAGAACATTTGAAATTCTAACACAAGTAGCAGGAAGAGCAGGAAGGGAAAAGGAATTACCTGGAAAAGTAATTGTGCAAACATATAATCCAGATAACTTTAGTATATTATGTTCTAAAAGACAAGATTATAAAATGTTCTATACAACAGAAATCTTAATACGTAGACAGTTGAAATATCCGCCATTTTGCGATATAATAGTAATTGGATTTAGTAGTTTGAGTGAAAAGAAAATAATAGATATAAGTAATAGAACTTATAATTATCTAAAAGAACATTTGGATAATAAGAATTTAAAAATAAATGAAAATAAAAATGCAATACAAATCGGAGAAGATTATAAGGAAGGAAATAAACAAAAATTTAAAATTTTTAAACCAATGCCAGCACCTATTGATAAAATACAAAATAGATATCGCTATAGAATAATAATAAAAGGTGTTATGAATGGAAGGGCAAATGAAGTTTTAAATAATTATTTAAAAGAAATATATCAAAAAGAAAAGAGCTTAAAAGATGTAAGAATATCTATTGATGTAAATCCAAATAATATGGCTTGATGTTTTTTGGGACGGGGTCAAAAAACAGCATAAAAAGAAAGGAGTAATAAAGGGATGGCAATAAGAAATTTAAGATATGAAGGAGACGAAATATTAAAAAAGAAATCAAGAGAAGTTCCAGAAGAAGAAATTTTAAGTGAAAAAATAAAAACTTTGATAGATGATATGATAGAAACAATGCATAAATATAATGGAGTAGGCTTAGCAGCTGTTCAAGTAGGTATTTTAAAAAGAGTTATTGTAATAGATTTATATGATGATAAAGGACCAATAGTTTTAATAAATCCAATCATAATAAAAACAAAGGGAGAACAAGAAGTAGAAGAAGGATGTTTAAGTTTTCCAAATCAATTTGCAAAAGTGGTAAGACCAGCTGAGGTAGTTGCTGAATATACGGATAGAAATGGAAAACGTATAAGAGTTAAAGCAAAAGAGTTGCTAGCACAAGCAATTGCTCATGAAGTAGATCATTTAAATGGAGAACTTTTTATAGATAAAATAATACCAGGAACATTAGAATATGTAGAGCCAGAAGAATAATGTCGCGTTGGGGACGTTTCCTATGCCCCAAAAATGTCGCAAAAAGAAACGTCCCTAATACTACATTTTGTCGCAAAAGGGACATATCTTGATAAGAAAGGAAATAAAATATGAAAATAATTTTTATGGGAACTCCTGATTTTGCAAAGGAGAGTTTAGAAGCAGTTTATAATGCAGGGTATGAAATTTTAGCGGTTGTTACAAACCCAGATAGACCACAAGGTAGAGGAATGAAATTAAAACCATCTCCTGTTAAAGAGTTTGCTTTAGAAAAAGGTTTGAATATTTTACAACCAGAAAAAGTAAAGAAAAATGAAGAATTTATTAATGAAATAAAAGATTTAAAGCCAGATGTAATATGCGTTGTAGCATATGGAAAAATACTACCAAAAGAAATATTAGAAATTCCAAAACTTGGTTGTATTAATGTTCATGGTTCACTTCTTCCTAAATATAGAGGAGCAGCGCCAATACAATGGGCTGTACTAAATGGAGATAAAGAAACTGGAATTACTACAATGTATATGAATGAAGGAATGGACACAGGAGATATGATTTTAAAAGAAAAAGTTGAAATTGGTGAAGATGAAACAACAGGTGAATTATGGGATAGATTATCTAAAGTTGGAGGAGAACTTTTGGTAAAGACCTTAAAAGAGATTGAAAATGGTACAGCTCCAAGAATAAAACAAGGAGAAGATTTTACGATTGCTCCAATGCTTGATAAGAGTATGGCTAAAATAGATTGGGAGGAAAAAACAGCAAAAGAAATTAAAAATTTAGTAAGAGGATTAAATCCTATTATGGGAGCTTATGCATTTTTGAATGGAAAGAAAATAAAATTTTGGAAAGTAGATGTAGCAAATAGCAAAGAGATAATGTTTGGAAATGAAATTCCTTTAAAAAATGGAACAGTTTTAGTCTCTGATCCAAAGGATGGTTTGTTTATAAAAACTAAAGAAGGAATTTTAAAGGTATTAGAAATACAAGGAGAAAATGCAAAAAGGATGCCAATAGCAGATTTCTTAAGAGGAAATAAAATAGAAGAATTTGAAGTTTTTGAATAGTAAAAAGAAACATATTTTAGTAATACTAGGATATGTTTTTTAATTTTTCTTAAATAAAAAATACTGATATATTTATAGATAGTACATAATAAATTTATAGATAAAAACAAAATAAAGTATTTACAAACATAGAAAAAAAAGATAAAATAAGTTTATAAAAATTAAAAAAAAATTTTGCTAAAGAAAGAAGGAAAGTGAATGAAAATAAAGTTAGACGAAAGAAAAGGAATAACACTGGTAAGCTTAGCAATAACTATTGCAGTAATGCTAATATTAGCATCTGTTGCTACTTACAGTGGAGTAAATATACTTAGACAGGCAAAATTAAATAAATTTACAGCAGAAATGAAGTTAATGCAAACAGAAGTAAATGATTTATATAATAGATATAAAAATGGAGAAGATGTACTAAATTTAGGAAAAGATTTAACTGGACAAGAAGAACAAGTAAATAAAGTATTTACAAATGAGGCATCAGGAATAACAGAAACAACTGGATATAGATACTTTGATAAAGAAACTTTAGATAATTTAGGAATAGATGGAGTAGATGGAGAATTTTTTGTAAATATAGAAAAAAGAAGTGTTGTTAGTTATGAAGGTTTAAAATATGAAGGCGTAACTTATTATACGTTAGCTCAATTACCAGATGGCTTGTATAATGTAGATTATCAGGGTAGAAATACGGAAAAGCCAACTTTTGATGTGGCTACAACGGTAAATAATGATAAATATACAATAACAGTGTCTAATATACAATATAATGGATATATAGAGAAGTGGCAGGTAAAATACCAAAAAGAAGGACAAACTGATTGGTTAACTAGTGAAGATTTAAGTTTCCAATTAGAAAGCGGTGGAAAATATAACATTATGCTGGTAAATGGAGAAGTAGAATCAGATCCTATAACTGTAAGTTTGATAGCATTTGATGGAACTTGGAATGATGATAAAGGAATAAATATGCCAGTAAAAAAGGATAATATGGAACTTGTAAAATATGATGCAGATTTAAAAGCATGGGTAACAGATGAAGACGGGTCAAGTATAAATTATGTCGCAGGAACTGGAACTGATGACAATACTAAAAGTCAATGGGCAAATGCCATCGTTACAATAGATGGAGTAGAAAGTTACTTTGTATGGATACCAAGATTTGAATATAGCATAAATAATGCTGAACATACAATAGATGTAAAATTTATACCAACAAGTAAAACAGAAGCAGATGATGGATATATAATACATCCGGCATTTACAACCAATGTGGATAATGGAGGATGGACATCAGAATTACCAGGAATATGGGTAGGAAAATATGAAACAGCAAGAAGTGACTCACAAGGGGCTGAGCAAGGAAGTAATACAACATTAAAAGTACAACCAGGAGTAACAAGTATGCGAGATGTAACAATAGGAGATATGTATACATATGCAAGAGCATATTCAGATAATTTAAATTCACATATGTTAAAAAATAGTGAATGGGGAGCAGTAGCATATTTAACACATAGTCAATATGGAAGATATGGAGTAGAAGTAACAATAAATGATAATACGGAGGGGAATTATTTAACAGCAGAAGGAGATATTGAAGTAAATGCAAGTCAAAGTAGTACAGGAAATGTATATGGAATATATGACTTATCAGGAGGAGCAAATGAATATGTAGCAGCATATTACAGTGAAAGTACAAGTGATAGCTTGACAAATAATGGAGGTTCATTTGCAAGCAAAGGAAGAATGAGTACAGAATATGCGACAGCATATGGGGATACTTTAAAACCAGGAGATGCTACTTCTGAAACAAATGGCTGGAATGGTAATGAAGAATTTATAGACTCAGACAATCCATTTTTTACACGCGGAGGAGACTTTAATACTGAAACTGATGCAGGAATATTTAATTTAGTTAAGAGTATAGGCAATGCAGAGGCTACTAATGGTTTTCGTATATGCCTTGTTGTACTATAATAGTATAGTTGATAAAGTTTATAAATAAAGTAAGAAAGATAAATAAAGCTTTTTGATAAAAGTCTAGGTTTTGACTAGACTTTTATTTAGTTTTTATGTATAATTATGATGAAATAAAATTCGGAGGTCTTTAAAATGTATGAGAGAAGTGCAATTGTTTTAGAAAATTACTTTGAAAGGGTATTAGGGATAAATAATGAAAATAATTTAAAAAATAATTATGAAAATTACGAAAGATTAATAAAAGAAATAAAAGAATACCAGAGAGTTATATGGGAAGAAGATAAAGTAATTAAAAAGTTTGATGAATCAGCTTCCGAAATAGAAGATATACAAAAAAAACAAAACAAGATACATGAACAAAATGTAAAAGTAGAAGAAGAAAGAAATGAATTATTTAATGATTTAAGTGAAAATACTAGTTCATTAGACCAAAAACTTCAAAAAATAGAAGAAATATTAGATAAAAATAATGAGAGTTTGAAGGATTTAAGGGAACAGTATGTAAAAACATTAATAATATTTATAGAAAGACAAAAAGAAAGAAATAAATATGCACGTATGCATAGAACAGAAGAAGCAAATTATTTAGATATTTTGAAACAAACAAATGCAGCTTTTGAAAAATTTAATATTAAGCAAATACAAATGGTAAAATCATATTTTGCTAATTACAAAGAAAAAGATGAAGAACTAATAGAAATAATGCTAAAAAATGGTAAAAATGAAAGAGTACCATTTGATGAGCAAGTAATTAGAAAAGCTGTAGAGGAAAGAAGTAAAATAGCAAGAGAAGAAGCGGAATTATATATTAGCGTATATGAAAGAATGAGAAAATTGCTTGCAGAAGTAAATAATGGAACAGTAAAATTAGCAAAATCAGAGAAATTATTAAGAGATGTAAGCGTGAAACTAGCATTTTTACATGCTAAAAAAGAATATATAATAGTTTTTTTGGATAATGAGAGAATGACAGCAATGAATGGAAAAAAAGCACACGAAAGACTAATGAAAGACGCATGTGAAAATTTTGAATTAGATATAAAACAAATTGATAATTTATACGGACTAATATTAAAAGAAACAGCAGGAAGAGCAACCAAAAAGGCTTATAAAGAATTATACAATAAAAATTATTTAAGAGATATAGAGGAGAAAGAAAAAGACTTTGAAGAAGAAGCTGTAAATGTAAAAATTAATATGGGAACACTTATTAATTCTAATTATTGGAGAATTGAAGGAATAAAAAATGTATATAACACTTTCCAAGATGAAGTAAGTGAAAAATTTGATAAAGATTTATCAGAATATAGAATAGATGAAACAAATGAAATTGCACAAGAAAATAGAAGTAAAGAATCAGATAAAGTAGAAGAAAAAGAAGGAAATACAAATAAAGAAGGACAAGAAAAAATACTTGGCAAAAAAATTAGTGATTATAATACAGAGAACGATAGTGAAAGCATAGATAATAATGATGATTATTATGATGATGACGAAGAAGATTATGATGAGAGTTTTCAAGAAGTTGTATTTGACGACGAAGAAGAAGCAGCAGAAAATAATTATAATTTTCCTAATAAATATAATGGTGATATAGAAGCATATAAATATTCTTATGACGACGATGACGATGATGACGATTACGATGATGA
>CALXCH010000056.1 GCA_944386735.1 uncultured Clostridia bacterium | reverse complement strand
TTGTATTTCTTTCAATTAATTTTGTAAATACTCCACCATATGTTTCAATTCCTAATGATAATGGTGTTACATCTAATAATACTAAGTCTTTAACATCTCCAGAAAGTACTCCACCTTGAATAGCTGCACCGATAGCAACACATTCATCTGGGTTGATTCCTTTATCAGCTTCTTTTCCTGTTATTTTCTTAACTTCTTCTTGTACTAATGGAACCCTCGTAGATCCACCTACTAATAATACTTTATGAATATCATTTGCTGTTAATCCTGCATCCTTTAATGCTTGATTTACAGGTCCTGATGTTGATTCTACTAAATCATGAATTAATTCTTCAAATTTAGCTCTTGTAAGTGTTATATCTAAGTGTTTTGGTCCTGAGCTATCTGCTGTAATAAATGGTAAGTTAATTTGTGTTTGTTGAACACCTGATAATTCTATTTTTGCTTTTTCTGCTGCTTCTTTTAATCTTTGCATTGCCATTTTATCTTGTTTTAAGTCTATTCCATTTGATTTTTTGAATTCATCTACTAAATAGTTTATGATAGCTTCATCAAAATCGTCACCACCTAGATGTGTATTACCATTTGTAGCTAAAACTTCAAATACACCATCACCAATATCTAGGATAGATACATCAAATGTTCCTCCACCTAAATCATAAATCATGATTTTTTGGTCTTGTTCTTTATCCATACCATATGCTAAAGCTGCTGCTGTTGGTTCGTTTATAATTCTTAACACTTCTAGTCCTGCAATTTTTCCAGCATCTTTTGTTGCTTGTCTTTGGCTATCACTAAAGTAAGCTGGTACTGTAATAACTGCTTGAGTTACTTTTTGTCCTAAATAATTTTCAGCATCTGCTTTTAATTTTTGTAATATCATTGCTGAAATTTCTTGTGGAGAGAATTTATCTCCTTCTATATCTACTTTTTCATTTGTTCCCATCTTTCTTTTTATTGATATAACAGTATTTTCAGGATTTGTTACAGCTTGACGTTTTGCTATTTGTCCAACTAGTCTTTCACCATTTTTAGAGAATGCAACTACTGAAGGTGTAGTTCTATTTCCTTCTGCATTTGGTATAACTACTGGTTCTCCTCCTTCCATAACTGCTACACATGAATTTGTTGTTCCTAAGTCAATTCCTATAATTTTTCCCATTTCTATTCATCCTTTCTTTGCTGTTTTATTTTTTTCCTGTTTTTTGGGACGGGGTCAAAAAACAGCTTCTAATTTTTTTTACTTTTATCCCCGTCAATAAAAGCTTTTTTATATATTAAAATTTAATAACTTTATTTTGTTTTGAGATGAGGCTGTTTTTTAACCCCGTCCCAAAAAACATCTTAGTTTGCTACTGCTACCATTGAATGTCTTATTACTTTGCTTCCTATTTTGTATCCCTTTCTATATACTTCAACAATTTCTTTTTCTCCTTTAGTTTCATCTTGTACACTTCTTACTGCTTCATGTAATTCTGGATCAAATGTCTCACCCATTGCTTCTATTTCTTCTATTCCTTTTGACCTCAAGACATCATTAAATTGTTTTAGTACTAATTCTATTCCTTGTTTATAGTTTTCATCTTTTGTCTCTGCTTTAGCTGCATTCTCTAAATTGTCTAATATTGGAAGTATTGATTCTACTACATCTGAAAGTATTGAATTATATAATACTTCTCTTTCTTTTTTACTTCTTTTTTTGAAGTTTTCAAATTCTGCTAAGATTCTTTTAAAATGGTCATCTAATGCATCATAATCTTCTTTAGGTACCATTTCTTTATTTTCTTTTACTTCTACTTTTTCTTTCTTTTCATTTTCTTTTTCCTTTTTCTCTACTTCTTCATTTTCCTTTTTAATTTCTTTTTCTGCCATTTTATCCCTTCTTTCTTTTAATTTTCATCATTTTTTCCATTTAATTCATTTAATTTTTTGCTAATATATTTCATAACAGAGATTACTTTTGAATAATCCATTCTTTTTGGGCCTATAATTCCTATTGTTCCTAAATCTTTTCCATGCACTTTATGTTTAAATGTTACAACACTAAAGTCTTTTAACTGTTCTTGTTCATTTTCATCACCTATATAAACTTTTATGTCATCTGCAAAACCTGTATTTAACATATCTGCAACCAAGTCCTTTGTATCCAAAATATTTACAAAATTTTTTGCTACTTCTAAGCTATTAAATTCTGGTAAATCAAAAGATTTATTTGCTCCTTCTAAGTATATCTTATCATCTTCTTCTAATACTTTCTTTATTTGTTCTATTATTGGTTTTACAACATTTACACTATATGTCATTTCATCATATAAGTAATCTTCTAAAGGTCTATCAATAGTTTCTAATGGCTGTCCTTTTAATTTTTTATTGAACATATAATTTATTGTCTCTACTTGTTTATCAGTAATATCTTCATCAAATTTTATGATTGTTTCTTTTACCATTCCAGTATCTGTAAGTATTACTGCCATCATCATTCTTGAGCCTAATAATACAAACTTTATTTCTTCTATTAATTGCTGATTTGTTTTTGGTCCAATTGATACTGTAGTATAATGTGTTACTTCTGATATTGTATTTGCTGTTATCTTTGTTAAGTCTTCTATTTCGTTTACCTTTGTTTCTAGCTTATCACTTATGTATTTTATTTCTTCTAAGCTTATATCTTTATCATTTACTAATTCATCTACGTAATATCTATATCCTTTTTCTGATGGTATTCTTCCACTTGATGTATGTGTTTTATCTAAGTAACCATTTTTTTCTAGTTCTGCCATTTCATTTCTTATTGTTGCACTACTACAATTTAAACCATGTTTTTTTGTTAAAGCATTTGAACTAACTGGCTCTGCTGTGTTTATATATTCTTCTACTATTGCTTTTAGTACTTTCTTTTTTCTATCATCTAACAATCTTTTCACCTCTTTTTTAATTGTTAGCTTTAGCACTCTTGTAGTTCGTTTGCTAATCTTTCTATATATTATACCCATATTTAGCACTTGTCAATACTTTCTGCTAAAATTATTTGTGAATTTTTTGTGAATAACTTTGCTAAGAAAAAAATAAGCCTAAAGTAATATACTTTAAGCTTATTTTTTCTTATCTTATTTAGAAATAGTTTGATTTAACATCCACAAATGTTTCATATATAAAGAAATATAATTATCCATTAGGCTAGAAGTACCATAACACTTTTGATTGTCCGCTTCTTCTTTTATCTCTGTTACTTTCTTAAGTAAAGTACCATAGTCAGCAATAATATTTTTAATAACTTCACATTCGTCTATTTTTTCATTCTTAGCTTCCGCAATACAAGTATTATCTAGATAATCTTTCATAGTACCTAAAGGTTCATTGTTAAGCATTAAGATATGTTCTGCAACTTCATCTATTTGTTCATTTATTTCATCATAATATTCCTCAAGTTTAGTATGCATAGTAAAGAAATCTTTTCCTTTAACATTCCAATGATAATTTTGTAATTTTCTGTAAAATACATTTAAGTCAGCTAGTAAACAATTTAAATTTTTAACTAAATTTTCCATAAAATCCTCCTTTTTCTTTTAGGATTAATTTGTCCAATAAAATTTGTTTTATACATTTTTTAATTTAATAATTTTATTGTTTTTGTAAATACTAATATTATAAATATTTTTAGGAGGTTTTTTAGATGGACAGTAATCGCTATATATTAAATGAATTAAATAAAGGAATAAAAATGGGAATGGATTCTATTTCCAATGTTTCTGAAAAAGTTCAAGATGATAGATTTAAGCAAGATTTAAAATACCAATATGATGAGTATAACAAAATCTTAAATGAAGTAAATGATGAACTTACAAACTATGATGATTTCCCTAAAGAATTAAATCCTATGCAAAAAGCTATGGGTTGGATGGGTGTTGAAATGAACACTATGACTGATAAAAGTAATTCTAAAATTGCAGAACTTATGATTCAAGGAACAAATATGGGAATTATTGAAGGTGTTAAATTACTAAATCAAAATCCAGAAGCAGACAAGCAAGTAAAAAATGTTTTAAATGAGTTTATTAAATTTCAAGAAAACACCGTAGAACAACTAAAAAAATATTTATAATGCTTTTTCTACACTTACATTACAAGGAAAAAAATAAGCAATTTTGGTACTATAAAAGTATAATAATTGATTATTATACTTTTATAGTACCAAAATTGCTCCAATCCCCTAAAACTAAAATGCTGTTTTTTGACCCCGTCCCAAAAAACAGCATTTTAGTTATTCCTCATTTACATCTATTAGAGAAAATACTTCTTTATTATTATTTAACTCTACAATATTTAAAATTACTCCTTCTCCTAAAACATTTCCACCTAAATTTTCAATTGTCTCTTTTATTTTTTCCATAGTATTTCCAGTTGCATATATATCATCTATTATGTAAAAATTCTTGTTTTTATATGTAGTATTTACTAACTTCGGAAGTTCTACTATATCTTTTCCATATTCTTTTTCATATTCTATTTTTGCTTCCACTGTTATTGGTGGTAACTTTCCTTGCTTTCTTACCGGCACACATCCAACATTTAACTTATTATCTATTGCTGAGCCTAATAAAAATCCTCTTGCTTCTGGAGCTACAATATAATCTACATTTTTATCTTTTATTTCTTCTACAAATAAATCTATTATTTCTTTTAAAGTTTCTTTTTGAATTATTAATGGCATAATATCTATAAACTCTACACCTTCTATAGGATAATTTTTTTGAGTTCTTATATTTAGTTCATTTTTTAATTTATTTTTTAATATTTTCACTATTTATAATCTCCTTATTTATTTTATTATTCTTCCTCTTCATATTCTATATTTGGATTAAATGCAAGTACTGAATAGAATATTGGTGGAAGTATTAAAATACCTATTCCAAACAATCCTCCTCTTCCAAAGTTTTGTGCTAAAAGTATTCTTTTCATAATAGCAAGTATTAACATTACAATCCAGCCAAATATAGGAATTAACCAAAAAAGCATTAAAAATGGTGATAATCCACACACTTTATACATTGTAACTTGTCTATAAAATGGAATTATTGCTGCAAATCCATTTTTCCCTGCTTTTTTATAGATAATCCATCTTGTTATTGTACAATATATAAATAATATTATAATTACCCATAAAACTGTTTTTACAATATTATTTGCAAGTAATATTTTTACTAATAATTCTATTTTTTGTAAAGTTGTTGTATTTGTTATTACACTTTCTACCGCTTCTCCTGGAGAATCTCCTTGTTGTAAACTTTTTCTTATTTGATTTATATTATTATCATTTTCTAGGATATTTCTTATTTCCTTTTGATCTGTATTTCTTATAAACTCTGCTCCTGCATCAATTACACTTTCACTTACTCCTGCTTCCTCAGCTATCTGGTCTTTATTTTCTAATATCATGTCTGCTATTTCATCATTTGAATATTCTTTAGTTATTTGATCATAAATACTTAATATATCTTCATTTGATATATTATTTAAATTGTCTGGTAATTGTTGTGATAATTCTTCTGCTATTTCTTCTGGTACTTCTACTGCTTCTACTTTATTTCCAAAAAACAATAATGTTATTAATAGAAATATTATTATCATTAATACTATTCCTAATTTTTTTAATCTCATATTTTTTCTCCCTCCAAGAAATTATAAAATCTTATTTCTTTTTTATTTCTTATTTTTTCTTCTATTGAAGAATCTATAAACTCTATTTTTCCTTTCTCTTTAATTCTACCTATTAAATTATTTTCTTCTAATACATCATTTAAATGAACTGCTAATCTATTTGCTCCATTAAAAAATTTTACATTACCGCCTAATACTTGTCCTATTTCTTTTTGAATTAAAGGATAATGAGTACATCCTAAAACCACATTTTCTACTTTTCCTTTATACATACCTATATTTTTTTCTAAATACTTTTTTATCTTATCCTCATTTCCTTCTTCAATCAAATCTGCAAGCCCTACACATTCTAAAAGAATTGTTTTATGATTATCATATTTATGATATAGCAAATTAAATTTTTCACTTTCTATTGTGCCTTTAGTTGCCATAACTATTGTTTCTTTATCAAAGCTATAGTCATGTACCATTTTATATGCTGGCTCTATTGCAATTATTGGAATATTTTTATATTTTTCTCTTAAAATATTTGCTGCAATGCTACTAGCTGTATTACAAGCAATTACAATTGCTTTACAATTATTTTGTATTAGAAATTTAACTATTTCCTTACATCTATTTATTATTTCTTCATCTGTTTTATCACCATAAGGATTATTTTTTGAATCACTATAATATATATAATTTTCATTTGGAAGTACTTTAATTATTTCTTTAAGTACTGTTACCCCACCAATTCCAGAGTCAAATACTCCAATATTTCCTTTTTTTACTTCTTCTTGCATATTATTCTCTCCATTATTTTATCTTATAAAATTAGTTCTTATAGTTTCTTCTTTTTCTGGTAATTTAACTCCTACTTTTCTTCCTGCTTCTATTGATTTTAATAGCCATGCCATATTATTTCCAAGTGTTCTCATTGTTTGAAGACCTTCTTCATCCTTTTCTACATCTTCTTTTTTACTACCATGTACCATATTCCAGTACTGAGAACCTACTACTATCATATTAGTCATTAAGAAATATTTATTTACTTCATCAAAAGCTGCTGTTGCTCCACCTCTTCTACAACTAACAACTCCTGCAGCTACTTTATTTGAAAATAAATTTCCTCTTCCATAAAATACTCTATCCATAAATGATGAGAGCATTCCTGATATTGCTGCAAAATGTACTGGACTTCCAAAAACAAATCCATCAGCTTCTTTTGCTTTATCTAAAAATTCATTTACTTTATCGTCTATTACACATTTTCCTGTTTTACTGCATCCATTACATCCTAAACAACCAGAAATAGCTTTATTACCAAGCCAGAAAATCTCCGTTTCTATACCATTATTTTCTAATGTTTTACTTACCTCTTCTAAAGCTCTATTTGTACACCCATCTTTATGTGGTCCTCCATTTACTAATATTACTTTCACTTCATTCACCTCTTTATTATCTTATGCCAATACTTTATCACTTTTTACTAAATTTTTCAACAAAAAATATCCAATTAGGGACGTTTCCTTTTAGGACATTTGTCCCATTTGGAAACGTCCCCTTTGGGACATTATATATTTTTTATGTTTTTCTTTTTAAATATAACAAATGTTGGTATTAACATTATTAAGAAATATAATAGGCATATAACTACTGAAAACTCTGGTGTTAATCCTTCCATTAAAGGCATTCCTCCATATAAATATTGTGTAAAATCCCAATTTAATGTTACAAAATATCTTAAGAATCCTATATTATATTGTATCGCAAGTTGATTTATCACTGCTGCTCCCATATATCCAAGTAAAGGAAGTGCTATTGCAACTGGTGAATTTGTAAATATTGTGCTTAATGCAAATGATAATGTTGCGAGTAATATTACAATTGGAAGTTGCATAATAATCTGAGCTCCTAAGTATGCAAATATATTTACTTCTTGTATCATATTTGTATTAAAGTTATAAACTACTACCGGAACCTGTAAACTATCAAATCCAAATATAAGTCCACCTACTATTAATTCCATACCTAATATTATTGCTATCGCAAACACTGTGATTATTAATACTGTTATAAATTTAGAAAGTAAAATTTTAGTTCTACTATATGGTCTTACTAATAATAATTTTATTGTTCCTTTATTAAATTCTTCACTTACTATTGTTCCTGCTATCATCACAACAATTACTATTATAAATAATCCAAATTCACTAAAGAATCTTGATAATATTCCTCTTAAGTCATTTGCTTTTTCTACATCTACGTGATTTTCTATTATATATTTACTTATTTCTCTTTCTTGAATTGCTTCATTATAATCTTTTTTCTCTTGATATGTTAAATCTGTATTTGAACTATCCATTTGTTCTATTGTGTAACTATATTCTTGATATTTTGTTAAAGCTGTATTCATATAATCTTGACCGTATTTTATATCTTCATCTACTCTATATTTTGCTACATCTAAGTCAATTTGTGCGACTGCAATTTCTGAATCTAGGCTTTCTAATCTTTGTTTATCATCAGTTGAGTTTTTTTCATCTTCTAATGATTTTACTTTTTCTTCTGCATTTTTTAATTCGTCATTTGCAAAGTATTTCCAATCGTCATTTTTTAGTCTATTTGATAAATCATTTATTTGTTCATCTATTTTATTTGCTTGTTCTACATTTTTTTCTGCTCCATATAAATATGTATTTCTTTCATTTATATAGCTCTCTAATGTTGATGCAATTATTTGTGTTTGCCAAGCATCATTACTATATCCTTGCATCATATCATACACATCTAATACTGTTTTATATTCTATATACATTTTTGTATCACTTGGTTTTTCTGGATTTAATTCTTTTATTTTATCTCTTGCATATTCTACATAACTGTCACTATAATATGAATAATTTCCATCATCATAAAAATATTTATACATGCAATTTGATAATATTACAAATGCAAGTGTTACAAATAAAATTATATAAATAGATTTTTTCTTAAAAATCTTTGTTAACTCATTTTTTATTAAATTACTCAATTACATTCCCCCCTGTCTTTTCAAAAAATGCATCTTCTAATGATTTTTCTTCTTTTTTTACTTCATAAATAGAAATATTTCTATTTACTAATAATTCTACTATTTCAGGTACTTCTTCTCTTACTGCATCTATTTTAAATTTATTTTTATCAATTATTATTGCTCCTGGAAGTATTTCTTTTATTTTAGATGTATCATTTACATCAAATATCTTATAGTTTGCTTTTGCTTCTTTCTTTATCTCTGATATTCCACTTGTTTCGATTATTTCTCCATTTTTTATAATACATACTTTATTTACCAAATTATCTAATTCTGCTAAGTTATGACTAGATATTAATATTCCCATTCCTTCTTTTTTAGCTAACTCTAAAAGAAGTTCTCTCATTTCTTTTATTCCTTCTGGATCTAAACCATTTGTTGGCTCATCTAATATTAATAATGATGGCTTATGAAGTATTGCTTGTGCTATTCCTAATCTTTGTCTCATTCCTAGTGAATATTTTGATACTTTATCATTTATTCTATTTTCTAATCTTACCAATTTTACTACTTCATCTATTCTTTTCTTATCAATTCCCTTATATAAATTTGCCATTAGTTGTAAGTTTTCATATCCTGTTAAGTACATATATAAATCTGGATTTTCTACAATTGCTCCTACCCTTTTTATTGCTTTTTCAAACTCTTTTTCTATATCAAATCCATTTATTAGTACTCTTCCTTTTGTTATACTTTGAAGTCCTAATATTAATTTTATTGTGGTTGTTTTTCCAGCTCCATTAGGACCAATAAATCCTAATATATCACCTCCACCTATTTCAAAAGAAACGTTTTTAAGAATTTCTTTTTTACCAAAATTCTTATATAAGTTTTCACATTTTAAAATTGGTTCTTCCATATTTCTCCTCCTTCTTTTTCATTTGTTATTATTCTACCATCGTAAGTTATTAAATACCATTTATTTTTTCTTAATTAAATATGAAGAATTTATTAAGGAAAAAAAGAATGAAAAGTACTATATTACCTTTCATTCTTTATATACATATAAATTATTTTTTCTACATATGACAGTGCTTCATAATTAGTTATAAACTTTCCTTTATGCCTGTTTTCCACACTTGCCCTTATTACTTTTATTCCTTGATTATATTCTCTTCTATATATTTTAGCTAATACATCTTTACTTAATCCCTGTTTCCATTTTTCTATTATTTCTTTTTGTTTCATGCTACATACACCTAAATGTAGTATTTCTTTTTTTCTCACAAATTATTAATGAATTCACTTAAAAATTATTTTTACATATAATAGTTTAGAGGTGTTATTTATGAATTCTTGTGCTTTTGTTAATTTTATTTCTCTTCTTGCTTGTGATATTGCTAAAGACAAATCACAAGAAGAACTAGCTATCCTTGCTGCCTTCTTTACTCAACTTGGAGATACTTTAGCAACTCTTTCAGCTTTAAAAGATTAATATTTTACTAAAAATCCTATTGTTAATCCTCTTCCACATCAGCCTATAATAACCCGATTATTTAACCTTTAAGCTCTTTTTATTCTCTTTTTCTAATTGTTTTAAACTTTTCTTAGGTGTTGGTAAATCTTCTGGCATAGTACCACCATTTTTTGCAATTACTTCTCTAATATTCTTTCCCACAGTATAATGAGTTATATTTGCATATTTTTCTGTTTGTACTTTATCTTTTTTTAATTTTTGTTCTGTTTGAGAAATTCTAAATAAGTTTGCAATAAGTTCATCACTCCCCATATTATCTAAAATATCTTCTCTATATCTTAATCCCTTTCTTTTTGCTATATCATCTGCAGTTTCTCCATTATATAATCCTTTATACCCATAATTATGGAATCTATCAAAATTTTTAACACCAGCTTTTTTAGCTGTTTGATTAAGTGAATAATTTCCTTTTCTTGTTAAACTTCTTTGGTAAAATCTTTTTTCTTCTTCCGTTAATAAACTATATTCCTTTTCGCTAATTTCCTGCTTTCTCGTTTGAACTGCAAAATATGTTTGTGCCAAAGCAATTACTTTTTTTCTACTATCTCCATTTTGTGCAATTAAATAACAAGCATAACGAGTTAATTTGTAATCTTTAATCATAACTTCAGCATTATTAGCACGCTTTGACAACTTCCCGACATCAGCAAATTGCTCAAGTACATTAATCCCAGCATTCTCACAAGATTTTTTAGCTTTATTAATTACTTTCATAAAATTATCCCACTTGCCATATTCTAAAACTTTCATTAATTCTCTAGCATTCCAATATTCAATTCCATTTTCATCAATATGCTTAATATCTTCAAAATTTTGACTACTATAATTATTTTCCTTATCTTGTTTATTCATATAAAATCATCTCCTACTATTATATACTTCTTTATAAATATTTATAATTATAGCAAGATGTTTTTTATTTGTCAATTAACTTTTATTATCTCGTTCAATATATTTTCTAATTTAAAATTTTAATTCCTTTATTTTTGAAATATCAATATCATAAATTTTTCTATAAATATCATCACAATTTAAAGCCGTGATTTTTAAATTACTTAATCCTAACTTTTTTACCATATTGTTTACTTCTTCTTCACTATTTCCTTCAATTTCTAAATATGTAGGTATCATAGGCCAAGTATCAATATCAATTTCTACATTATCTAAAGTATATTGTATTCTATTATTTTCTTGATAACTTCTTGCAACAAAACCAATTTTATTTAAAAATTCATTTGCTACTTCAAAACTACCAACTTTAAATTCTACTTCCTTTGTTCCATCTATTGTATTACTTTTTATATCTTTATATGTTAAAGTTGTTTCTATTCCATTTGTTCTTAAGCGTATCCATTTATCTTTTTGTACAGGCTTTAAATCATATACATATCTTTTTTGATTATATTCTCCTTTTTTAATTGCTCCTAAAGCTTCTAATTTTCTTACTATACTTTCTTTATCTATTTCTAATACTCTAATTTCATATTCTGTTTTCATATTATATTTACCTCCATCATCTATAATTATATATTATTTATAACATAAAAACTATCAAACAACAAAAAAATAACAGATAAGAAATTATCTGTTATTTTATGGCTCCTCGTGTTGGGCTCGAACCAACGACCTATCGGTTAACAGCCGAGCGCTCTACCAACTGAGCTAACGAGGAATATATATAAATCTGGCAACAACCTATCTTTCCAGCAGGGTAACCCACAAGTATTTTCGGCACATTTAGGCTTGACTTCTGTGTTCGGGATGGGAACAGGTATTTCCCTAAACGTCATCATCACCAGAAAATTGATTACTTAATTTTTAATACTTTCTAATTATATATCAATTAGAAAAATATTTCAAGTACTTTTTAATATTTTATGCAATTTTTTTTATTTTATTCAAGCACACTGAAAAATACATAGATGAATAATTCTGTTTAGGTTCGATTGATTTATAATACTGTGGTTAAGCCCTCGATTTATTAGTATTGGTCAGCTTAATACATTA
>CALXCH010000055.1 GCA_944386735.1 uncultured Clostridia bacterium | reverse complement strand
ATGGCAGCAGGACCAGCATCATATGGTATGACAGATACAATGGGAAGAATGCACTCAGATGCACAATTTGCAGGAAGTTCTTCAGTACCAGCACACGTTGAAATGATGGGATTAATCGGTATGGGTAACAACCCAATGGTTGGAGCATCAGTAGCAGTAGCAGTAGCAGTAGAAGAAGCTATGAAATAATGAAAAAAATAAATGTGGACAAATATAAAAATGTTTTGTCCACATTTTTTGTAATAGTTAATAAAAAACCAGAAAGAAGTCTTTTTGAAACTACTTTCTGGTATGGGGAGGTAGGATAATCATCCTACTTCTTGTTAAAGTAAGTTTGCAACTTTTCTCTTTTACAAGTTGGCATACGATTCTTTATAAATTCTTGATATGCTTTTTAAGACTTAAGATCATACTTAGAAACAAGTATTGGAAGATAAGATGAACTCATTAAGATGCCTATAGGCCCATTAGAAAGATTATTATGGTTTAATATGCCATATTTCCATAATACATGTTTTAAGTTTGAACCATGCTCAAAACAACCTCTAAGAATGGTAATTTGCTGACCATAGTTAAGAGTAGAATTAACATATTCAAGAAATAGTATACCTGAATTATAAGAAATAAATTTTGTTTCTAATGCCAACTTTTCATTATGGAATACGATACTATCACCTGGTTTCATATTCCACCTTGAGCAAGTTGCAGTGACATTTGTTGCCTGCATCTTTCCTCCTTTAGCTTACTTTAAATACAACAAACAACTGCCATATTTACATTATACCATATATTCACATAATTCTCAACAGTAGAAATTGCTATATTGTATTGCAATAAATATGTTTTTAATTTATAATATTTATAAATTTATAAAATTTAAAGGAGAATTTTATGTTAGATGAAATAACTAGACCTACTGTTTTTGAGGTTAATTTAGATAATTTTAAATATAATATAGAGCAAATAAGAAAGTTTTTAAAGCCGGAAACGGTGATTATGCCAGTAATAAAAGCAGAAGGATATGGAACTTATATAAACACAAGGTTAGATATAATAAATGGTTTTGATATAGTAGCAGTAGCAATTGTAGATGAAGGAATAGAACTAAGAAATTTAGGATACAAAAAGGATATTTTTGTTTTAAACCAACCATATATAACTGAGATTGATAAAATAGAAGAAAATAATTTAATAGTTGGTGTAAGTTCAGAGTTTTTTATAGATGAAGTAAAGAAGAAAAATTCTAAATTACGTGTTCATATAGAAATAGAAACAGGAATGGGAAGAACTGGAGTAGAATTAAATAATTTTAATAATTTTATAAGTATGTTAAAAGAAAATCCAAATATAAAAGTAGAAGGAGTATATACACATTTATCTTCAGCAGATGAAGATTTTGAATATACAAAACACCAATTAGAAAAATTTGAAAAAGCAGTAGAAAAAGTAAAAGAAAATTTTGATATACAGTATGTGCATAGTTTAGCATCAAATGGAATAATAAATTTTAGTAAATATCAGCATAATTTAGTAAGACCAGGAATAATAATGTATGGTTATGAATCAGGAAATGGTATAAAAGAAAAAATAGATTTAAAACCTGTAGCTACTTTAAAATCAAAAATAACCTTTTTAAAAGAAGTAGATATTGAAACAAGTATTAGTTATGGAAGAAGGTTTGTAACTAAAAGAAAATCTAAAATAGCAACTGTGCCAGTAGGATATGCAGATGGACTTAGAAGAGTTTTATCAAATGTAGGAGAAGTTGTAATAAATGGTAAAAAAGCTCCTATTATAGGAAGTGTATGTATGGACAGTTTTATGGTAGATGTAACAGACATAGACAATGTTAGTATTGGAGATGATGTATATATTTGGGACAATAAATTAATTACATTAGAAGATATTGCTAAACAATGTGATACAATTAATTATGAAATATTAAGTACTATAGGAAAAAGGGTTCCAAGAAAATTTATAAATAGTATTGACAAATAAAAAAATAAGTTTTACAATAAATAATTGTTAGCTACCTAACAATTATTTATTTTGTGAGGTGAAAATTATGTGTGATAATACTCTGGGAAAAGGTATACACATATTATCTAGACAATTAAAAAGGGAGATGGATTTTAGACTTGCAAAATATGGAATAACAGGTGTTCAATCTGCGATGATTGGATTTATCTATGATGAGTCTAGAAAAAAAGATGTTTTTGCAAAAGATATTGAGAAAGCATTCGACATAAGAAGAGCAAGTATAGCGGGAATGCTTCAAAACATGGAAAAAAATGGGTTGATAAAAAGAGAAACAGTAGGTAATGATGCAAGACTAAGAAGAATAGTATTAACGAAGAAGGCTTTAGAAGTAAGAAAAGAACTTGGAAAAGGTATAAAAAAAGTAGAAAAACAGGCAACAGAAGGAATAACAAAAGAAGAAATTAAAATGTACGAAGAATTGACAAAGAAGATGTCAATAAATTTAGAGAAAAGGAGAGGATAAGGAAATGATAAAGAAACTAGCAAAATATATAAAGCAGTATAAAAAAGATTCAATATTAACACCTATTTTTGTTATTTTTGAAGTTATCATGGAAGTTTTAATTCCATATTTAATGGCGAGAATAATAGATGTTGGTATTCAAAATAGTGACTTAAATTATATATTTAAAATAGGAGCGATTCTAGTTGTTTCAGCCTTTTTATCATTAACATTTGGTATGCTATCAGGAAGGTATGCAGCAAAAGCATCAGCAGGTTTTGCAAAAAATCTAAGGCAAGGAATGTTTTATAATATACAAAACTTTTCTTTTACAAATATAGATAAATTCTCAACATCAAGTTTAGTAACAAGACTTACAACAGATGTAACAAATGTTCAAATGGCATTTCAGATGATTATAAGAATTTTAGTTAGAGCACCTATAATGCTTATATTTGCTCTAATTATGGCATTTAATGTAAATAGTAAGCTAGCATGGATATTTGTAGTTACTATGCCAATCTTAGCAGTAGTATTATTCTTTATTGCAATAAAAGCACATCCATATTTTGAAAAAGTATTTAAAAAGTATGATAGTTTAAATAGAGTTGTAGGAGAAAACTTAAATGCAATTAGAGTAGTAAAAGCATATAACAGGGAAAAACACGAAGAAGAAAAATTTGGCAATGTAAATGATGAAGTATACAAACTATTTAAAACAGCAGAAAAAATAGTAGCATTTAACTCACCTGCAATGCAACTTACGATATATACTTGTATATTACTATTATCTTGGCTTGGAGCTAAATTAATAGTAGGTGGCTCAATGCAAACTGGTGAACTTTCAAGTATAATAACATATGCATGGCAAATACTTTCTAGCTTAATGATGATTTCAATGGTATTCGTAATGATAATTATTGCTGAGTCATCTGCAGAGAGAATTATAGAAGTATTAGATGAAGAAAGTACAATCAAAAATAAAGAAAATCCTGTAAAAAAAGTAAAAGATGGTTCTATTACATTTGACCATGTATCTTTCCAATATGATGATGCAAAAGCAGAAGATGAATTGCCTCTAGAAAACATAAATATTGATATAAAAGCAGGAGAAACAATAGGAATAATAGGAGCAACAGGAAGCTCTAAATCAACAATAGTAAACTTAATTCCAAGGCTTTATGATGTAACTAAAGGTTCTATTAAAGTTGGTGGAGTAGATGTAAGAGACTATGATTTAGAGACTTTAAGAAATGAAGTTGCAGTAGTTTTACAAAAAAACGTATTGTTCTCTGGAACTATAAAAGAGAACTTAAGATGGGGAAATAAAGACGCTTCAGATGAAGAACTAGTTAGAGTTTGTAAACTAGCTCAAGCAGATGACTTTATACAAGAATTCCCAGATAAATATGATACAGTATTAGATCAAGGTGGAACAAATGTCAGTGGAGGACAAAAACAAAGACTTTGTATTGCACGTGCATTACTTAAAAAACCAAAAATATTAATATTAGATGATTCAACATCAGCAGTAGATACTAAAACAGATGCTTTAATTAGGAAAGCATTTAGAGAGGAAATACCAAATACAACAAAAATAATAATAGCGCAACGTATAACATCTGTAGAAGATGCAGATAGAATTATCGTTCTAGATGATGGAAAAATAAATGGAATAGGAACATCTAAAGATCTATTAAAAACAAATGCAATATACCAAGAGGTATATGAGTCTCAAAAGAAAGGAGAGGAAGATGATGGAGAAGCAAAACAAGAAGAACAAGAATAAAAACACTTTAAAGACGGCAAAAAGATTATTAAAATATGTAACAGGAACATATAAAGTACAATTTGTAATTGTTTGTATAAGCATTATAATAAGTGCTTTAGTAAGTGTTTTAGGTGTTCAATTCTTAAAATACCTAATAGATGATTTTATAGTACCACTTATGGGAAATCAAAATCCAGATTACTCTTCTTTACTAAAAGCAGTAATTGCTATGGGAGTTGTTTATTTAATTGGTGTTGTTAGTACATATCTTTATAATAGATTAATGATTAACATTTCTCAAGGAATATTACACAATATAAGAAAAGAAATGTTTGAACATATGCAAACATTACCAATAAGATATTTTGATAGCCATCCACATGGTGAAACAATGAGTACATATACAAATGATGTTGATACATTAAGACAATGTATTTCACAAAGTATTCCACAAGTATTTTCTTGTGCAATATCAATGATAGCAGTACTTATTGCAATGTTTGCAACAGATATTTATTTGAGCATAGTAGTTTTAGTTATGGTGGCCATTATGGTTGTTGTTGCAAGATTCTTTGGTTCAAGAAGTTCTAAAAATTTCGTAGACCAACAAAGAAATATAAGTATTGTAAATGGTTATATAGAAGAAATGATGGCAGGTCAAAAGGTTGTAAAAGTATTCTGCCATGAAGAAGAGAATAAGGAAAGATTTGATGAATTAAATGAAGCTTTATGTAATAGTATGACGAAAGCAAATAGTTACGCAAATACATTAATGCCTTGTATTGCCAATATAGGTAACTTAGGATATGTATTAATTGCAGTAATTGGTGGAGTTTTAGCAGTAAATGGTATTTTAACAATAGGTAGTATTGCAGCATTTTTACAATACATAAAAGCATTTACAAATCCATTAGGTCAAGTATCACAACAAATGAACTCAATTATAATGGCACTAGCTGGAGCTGAAAGAATATTTGCTTTAATTGATGAAGATTCTGAAAAAGATAATGGATATGTAACTTTAGTAAATTGTAAAGAAGAAAATGGAAAAATAGTTGAGGTTGAAGAAAGAACAGGAATGTGGGCTTGGAAACATCCACATCATGATGGAACTGTAACATATACAAAGCTTCGTGGAGATGTAGAATTTGAACATGTTAAATTTGGTTATGAACCTAAAAAAGAAGTTTTACATGATATATCATTAGTTGCAAATGCCGGAGAAAAAGTATCATTTGTAGGAGCAACAGGAGCGGGAAAGACTACAATTACAAACTTAATAAATCGTTTCTATGATATACAAGGTGGAAAAATTCGTTATGATGGAATTAATATTAAGAAAATAAGAAAACAAGATTTAAGAAGATCTTTAGGAATGGTTTTGCAAGATACAAGCTTGTTTACAGGAACAATTAGAGAAAATATTCGATATGGTAAGTTAAATGCAACTGATGAAGAAGTTGAAGAAGCAGCTAAACTTTCTAATGCTGATAAATTTATAAAGCATTTATCAAAAGGATATGATACAATGATTGATGGAAGCGGAGAAGGTTTATCACAAGGACAAAGACAATTACTTTCAATTGCAAGAGCAGCTTTAAATAATCCACCTGTATTAATTCTAGATGAAGCAACATCTTCAATTGATACTAGAACAGAAAAAGTAGTTCAAGATGGAATGGACCAATTAATGAAAGGAAGAACAGTTTTTGTTATTGCACATAGATTATCAACAATTAAAAACTCAGATTTAATAATGGTTCTAGACCATGGAACTATTATGGAACGTGGTAAACATGATGATTTAATAAAGAAACATGGAATGTACTATGGATTATATACAGGAGCAATTGAAATAGATTAAAAACAAAAATACACAGGAAAATTTAAAATCCTGTGTATTTTTTTTACATTTTCTAAAATTATTCTTTTGGTGTATCTGTCTTTTTAGATGTATCTTTTTTATTATCTTTAACAGCTTCTGCCATAGCTCCTAAAGAACTTAAAGCATTTGTTGCTTCAAATGGGATGAATACTTTGTTTGCTTCACCTTCAGCAACTTTCTCTAAAGCTTCTAAAGATTTTAGTTGAACTAATTTATCATCTGGGTTAGATTTCTTAATTGCATCATAAACCATTTGAATTTCTTTAGCTTTAGCTTCAGCAACTTCACGAATAGCTTGCGCTTCACCGGCAGCTCTTCTAATTTGAGATTCTTTATCAGCTTCAGCTTCTAATATAGCTGCTTGTTTTTTACCTTCTGCAATAGTTATAGCAGATTGTCTTTGAGCTTCAGATTCAAGAATCATAGCTCTTTTATTTCTTTCTGCATTCATTTCTTTTTCCATTGCATCTTTAACATCTGGTGGAGGGGTAATATCTTTTATTTCAACTCTATCAATTTTACAACCCCATCTGTCTGTTGCTTCGTCAAGTGCAACTCTTAATTGAGTATTAATTCCATCTCTTGAACTAAATGTTTCATCTAAGTTCATTTTACCAATAATATCACGAATAGTTGTAATTGCTAAATATTCAATACCTTTTTTCAAGCTTTGAATTTCATAAACTGCTTTTGCAGGATCAGTTATTTGATAGAAAACAACTGTATCAATTGTAATTGTAACGTTATCTTTAGTGATAACATCTTGAGGTGGTATATCCATTGTTTGTTGTTTTAAACTTACAACACTTCTTACATGATCTAAGAAAGGTATAATAATTGTAAGTCCGGCATCAGCAACCTTATAAAATTTACCTAATCTTTCTATAATGTATACTTCAGATTGTTTTACTATTTTAATAGACATTGCAGCAAGTACTAAGACGATAATTAATAATATAATTAAAACTAACATAATTTTCCTCCTTTTATTTTTTAATTATATTTATTTAAAAATTAAATAACTTATTTTATAGGTGTAACAATAACTTTAACACCTTTAATCTCATTTACTTCAACTTCTGTACCTTCTGGAATATCCATATCATTTATACCAATTGCTGACCAAAGTTCTCCTTCTATTTTAACTTGACCAGTAGAATGTATGGAATTTATATCTTTAGTAACAATGCCTTTTTTACCTATTATAGATTGAACATTGGTTTTAACTGTTTCTATATTTGCGAATTTCTTTACTAGTGGTTTTGTAGCTAGTATTAATATTACAGAAGATATCAAAAATACAGTTGTTTGAATGATAATATTATCAGTAAAAAAGCTTACTACCATTGCAATTAGTGAACCAAGTGACAACCAAAAGATTAAAAATCCTGAAGTTAAAACTTCACCAATTACAAATACACCTGCTAATATTAACCAAACATACCACATAAAGAAAATCCTCCTTTATTTACCAACTATTACTATTATAACATATTTTTTACAAAAAGGAAATATGTTAACAAAAATTTGTAGAAAAATGACTATTTACATAAAAAGTTACAATTCTCTTTCCTTTTAAATAAAAATGTGGTAAAATAAGGAAAATTTATACAAATGAAAAGGAGAGTAGGTGATAAAAGAAAGGATGAGTTTATAAATGGAAAGTTTACAAGTAAAGGAAATAGTAAAATTATCAATAGACAAAATATCTATTAATCCAGAAAATCCAAGACATGATGCGGTATTGAATTTAGGAGAAAGCTTTGTAATGAAACAATTACTGAAAACTAAAAAAGATATGCAAGCAATGTATAAATTGATATGTGATATATATAGTGAAGGATGGTTTCCACAGTCTATAGTAACTGTAACATATGATAGTAAAACTGGAAAATATGTAGCTTGGGATGGAAATAGAAGATTAACAGATTTAAAAATACTTCAAAATCCAGAGATAACAAGTTATTTTAATTTTACGTATACACAGATAAGGAACATTTTTAGAATGCATAAAGAGATTAATGATAAAGGGTTTTATGAAGTTTCTTGTTATATAGCAGACTCTTTTGAAGATTGTGCAAATTATATAAGAACTATACATACTACAGATACGGGAGCTTTACCATGGAGTGATTTAGCTAAAAAGAGATTTGAGTATAAACTAGGAAAAAAGAATATGTTTTCACAATTGAAAGCTTATTGTAGTAAGCCTTTTGAAAATATATCAGACAATTTTCCAGTAAATAAATTCGAAAAAATTGTATCTTCAAGGGTAGGAAAAGAATTTTTACAAATAGATAATACAGATAACATATTAACAACTACGGGACCAATAAAAGAGTTAGAAAGAAAATTGACAAAAATAGTAAATGATATAGAAAATAGAAAGATAAGAAGCAAAGATATAAAAAATTCGGAAAATATACGTAAGTATTTATATAATGAAAATGTAGAAGATGTTATAGAAGAAAAAAATAAAAGGACAGATGTAATACCTAAGCAAATTAGCTTACTAGAAGATAATAGAAAATTAGATAGTGAATCTAAGGAAAGAATAGAGGAAAAACAAAACGAATTTAGATTTAAAATGATTAGAAAAGATAATCAGATAATGTTTAAAAATATTAATTGTGAAAAACTAAAATATAATAATGAAAGAGCTAAGGGAATAAGAGATTTATGTTATGAAATTCAGCATTTATCTTTTAATAGTTTATATAAAAGTTTTCCAATTGCATATTGTTTTTTGATTCGTTCTTTATTAGAGCAAACTAGTATATATTTTTTAATAAATAAAGGAAAATGGAACAAATTGAAAAGTGCTAATAATGGTAAAGATTTGAGATTAGAAAGAATAATAAAAGAGATTTCAAAAAATAAAACAAATCTTATACTAGACGATACTATTTCTAGAGTGTGGGAGACATGCTTTAATAATGAAGGAATGAAAAATTATTTAGATTTAGTAATTCATCATCCTTATAAAATTAAAGCAAACGTAGATTCAATAAAAACTATTACAGATATGGGAATCTTTGCAATAATTCAATATTTTATAAATAGTTAATAAATGGAACAGTAATATTGATGGAAATTAAATAATGTTTACATCAATATTATTGTTTTTTGTATAAAAATTATTAAAAAGAACATAATTAAAAAGAGGTGTTTAATTATGAGTGATGAGAAAAAAGATAAAATACAGGAAAATAAAGAAAATCAAGAAGTGGCAAGAAGAGACGAGCCAGAAGTGGGGGAAGATAGTACAAAGTATGGAGAGTTTATATCAACTTATTTTGCGTGGATACCATTACCAGAACAGAAAGAAAAGGCTAAAAGATTACAAGAAATAACAAAGAAAGACAGAAAAGAGAGAAAAAGTTAGAAAAAATGTGATAAAGTGAGAAAAAGAGAGAAAAAACGAGAAAATAATATGTTTTTATATGTTGAAAGTCAGAGAAAGTCAAAAAGAAAAGTTGCATAATTTTAGAAAGAGAGTATACTGACAATGTAGGTCAAAGAAAGTCAAAGTTAAAATAAAGAGCTACAAAGGGGGAGTTCATAATGAGAATGTCGGATATAATAGAAGAATTTATAAAAGACTTATTTGATGATGGAAGTGATGCAATAGAAATACAAAGAAATGAGCTGGCAGAACACTTTAATTGTGTACCATCACAAATAAACTATGTAATATCAACAAGATTTAAGCCATCACAAGGCTATTATGTAGAAAGTAGAAGAGGTGGCGGAGGTCATATAACAATAAAAAAGGTAAATAATGATAAAGAAGATTATATAATGCATATTATAAAAAATATAGGAGATGAACTAACTGCAAATGATGTAGATATTTTAATTAGTGATTTTCTATCTTATGACATAATAGATACAAAAGAAGCAAAATTATTAAAAGTAGCAACAAGCGATAATGTACTAAAGTTATCAAAAGATTTGAAAGACAAAGTTCGAGCAAGAATTTTTAAAAACATGTTATTAAATATATAAAGGAGGAATAATTATGTTGTGTGATAATTGTGGAAAAAGAGAGGCAAATGTAAGATATACAGAAAACATTAATGGAAAAGTAAGAGAATTAAACTTATGTGAGGAATGTAGCAGAAAATTAGGAATAGGAGAAATGGACTTTAATATGCCAATAGACTTTTCAAGCTTTTTAGGAGGATTTATGGATGACTTAATGTCACCAGAAATAATGCCAATGTTTAATAGCTTAAAGTCAATTACTTGTGATAATTGTGGTTCTAGCTTTGATGATATAATAAATACAGGAAGAGTAGGATGTAAAGACTGTTATTCAGTATTTGAAGATAGATTAGACCCAATAATTAAAAAATTACAAGGATCAAATAGACATGTAGGAAGAATTGGTAAAATAATAGATAGTAAAATAGATAGTAAAAACGGAAAAGTAGAAAATGAAAATAAAGCAGATTCTACTGGAAAAGCTACTGATAATAAAGAACAAAGTAAGCTAGAAAAATTACAAGAAGACTTAAAAGTAGCAATAAAAGACGAAAGATATGAAGATGCAGCAAAAATAAGAGATGAAATCAAAAAAATAGAAAAATAGAGGTGAAAAGTATGAATTGGTATTTACAAACAAGTGAAGATTCAGATGTAGTAAAAAGTACAAGAATAAGATTTGTAAGAAACTTAAATGATTTTAAATTTCGTTTAAATGATGAAGAATTAAAAGAATTAGAAAAAAGAATAGAAGACAATATATATGCAATAGGTTATGGATTAAAATTTTTTAAGTTAAAAGATATGGATAATATAACAAAAACAAGTTTAGTAGAAAAAAACTTAATAAGTCCAACATTTCTAGCAAAAAGAAATGAAACAGGAAGTATATTAATAAATGATGAAGAAAATATCTGCATAATGATAGGTGGAGAAGACCACTTAAGTATCCAAGTATTTAGTAGTGGATTAGAATTAGAAAATGCATTAAATTTAGCAATAGAAATAGAAGAAAAAATAGGAGAAATATTAGGATATAGTATTAGTAAAAGATATGGATATTTAACAAGTAGATTAAATGACTTGGGAACAGGGTTAAAAGCATCAGTAATGGTACACTTACCAGCATTATCAAAAACAGGAAATTTAAGAAAAATGTTAGAGGTAGTTCGAGATTTCAATATGGATGTAAAAAGAGAATATGGAAAATCAACTAAAAATCAAGGAGATTTATACCAAATATCTAATAAACAAACATTAGGAATTACAGAAAAAGAAATTATAAATAACTTAAAAGTAATAACTAAAAAGGTAGAAGAACAAGAAAGACTTGCTAGAAAAATGCTTACTAAAGAACCAATTGAATTAGAAGATATGGTTTTAAGAAGTTATGGAATATTAACTAACTGTAGAAAGATATCTTATGATGAAGCAAAAGAATTATTATCAAACGTGAAATTAGGAACAGACTTAGGAATATTAGATAATTTAACAGATGCAAAAGTGCAAAAATTATACTTATATACAAAACCTGCAAATTTACAAAAATACTTAGGAGCAAAATATGACAAAGTAGAACAAGAAGTAAAAAGAGCAGAAGTAATAAAACAAATAATAAATGAAAGGTAATGTCGCATCTGGGACGTTTCCTATGAGGACAAAATGTCGCAAATGGGACACATCTTTAACAGAATCTGTCCCAAAAACGACAAAATGGTGTAATAGGAAACGTCCCCAACGCGACATAGTTGAAAGGAGTTGATTATTATGACATATAGTTTTACAAATAGAGCGAAAAAAGCAATTGAACTTGCTGATGAATTAGCAATTGAATTAGGACATAATTATGTTGGAACTGAACATATTTTATATGGTTTAGCTAAAGAAGGTAGTGGAGTAGCTGCTAAAGTTTTGCTAAATCAAGGAATAGAACCTGATGTTATTATAGATAAAATTGTTGAACTGGTAGGGCATGAAGCACCTATTACTGAAACTTTAGGTTTTACTCCAAGAACTAAGAGAGTTGTTGAAAATGCTTTTATAGAGGCTAGAAAATTAGGATATAATTATATAGGAACAGAGCATCTTTTAATAGGGATATTAAGAGAAGCAG
>CALXCH010000054.1 GCA_944386735.1 uncultured Clostridia bacterium | reverse complement strand
GCAAGAGCTATATTAAAAGATTCTCCAGTTATTTTATTAGATGAAGCAACAGCCTCTTTGGATGCAGAAAATGAAACAGAAATACAAGAAGCAATATCAAAATTAGTAAAGAATAAAACTGTTTTAATTATCGCTCATAGAATGAGAACAGTTACAAACGCAGATAAAATTGTTTTATTAAAGGATGGTGTAGTAAAAGAACAAGGAAATCCAAAAGAATTATTGGAAAAAGATAGTATTTTTAAAGATATGGTTCAAAAACAACAAGAATCTTTGGAATGGAACTTAAATTAGTTATTTAAAATGGAGGAAATACAATGGAAAATGTCTTAGTAGGATTGTTAATCCCTTTTTTGGGTACTACATTAGGTTCAGCAATGGTTTTTTTAATGAAAGATAAAATAAATCCAAAAGTTCAAAAACTATTATTAGGTTTTGCTTCTGGAGTAATGATAGCAGCCTCTATTTGGTCGCTTATAACACCGTCAATAGAAATGGCAGAAGAACAGGGGAAAATTTCTTGGATTCCAGCCTCAATAGGTTTTTTATTAGGTATTACATTTTTATTAGTTTTAGATAGTCTTATACCACATTTACATTTAAACTCAAAAAAGCCAGAAGGAATAGAAGCAAAGTTAAAAAATACTACAATGATGATATTAGCTGTAACACTTCACAATATTCCAGAAGGTATGGCAGTTGGCGTTGTGTTTGCAGGAGTATTAGCTCAAAATACAACAATAACATTAGCTGGAGCATTTGCATTATCAATAGGAATAGCAATACAAAACTTTCCAGAAGGAGCAATAATATCAATGCCATTAAAAAATGAAGGAATTTCAAAACCAAAAGCATTTTTATACGGAACATTATCAGGTGTTGTTGAGCCAATAGGAGCTATTATAACTATTTTGCTTACAAGTATTGTAACACCTATATTACCTTATTTACTTTCTTTTGCAGCAGGAGCAATGATCTATGTTGTGGTCGAAGAATTAATCCCTGAATCTCAAGCAGGAGAACATTCTAATATTGGAACGATTGGTGTAGCAATAGGTTTTGTTATAATGATGATATTAGATGTTGCACTTGGATAGACTAATGACAAGTAAAGAAACTAGAATTTAACAAAAAGAAAAAATCAATATTATAATACCTTAATAAAAAGTTTTTTAAGACTAATTAACATCCCCTTTTTATTTTCAAAGAAAATTATTTTATACTGTTGCAGTATAGAGTAATTTTCTTTTTTATGCTATAATCATCTCGACAAATTACAATTTTGATGTGAATACAAAAATATGTTTAAAGGAGTAAATGTATAATACTAACATGAGTAGAACGCAAAAAATATTTGTGAAACACTACACAAAATAAAAAAAATATGATACAATACGTGTAGTGTTGTTTAAAATTGGATAAATTTAGCAACAAAATAATCTATTTACATAAAAAACAATCTGAAATTTCTGGCACAATTTTGGCACAATTCGTTGGGTAAAGAACCTCGAAACCCTATATAAATGGGCAAAGAACAATAAAGAAATTTCACTTGATGTTTATATGATAGAACAGCCGAAAGTGGCTTAAATACTGAAAAAATTGAGAAGGAGGAATTAAAAATGAGCCGGACATTCTAAATGGCATAATATACAAGCAAAGAAAGGAAAAGCAGATGCAGCAAGAGGAAAAGTATTTACAAAACTTGGTAGAGAATTAGTAATTGCAGTAAAAGAAGGTGGACTAGACCCAGCAGGTAATTCAAAATTAAAAAATGTAATTGCAAAATGTAAGGCAGCAAATATGCCAAATGATACTATAAATAATGCTTTAAAGAAAGCATCAGCAAGTAATGAAAATTATGAAGAAATAACATATGAAGGATATGGACCAAATGGTGTAGCAGTAATAGTGGAAGCTGCAACAGATAATAAAAATAGAACAGCAGCAGATGTAAGACATGTATTTGATAAAGCAGGAGGAAACTTAGGAACAACAGGTTGTGTATCATATATGTTTAATAAAAAAGGAGTTATTATAATAGATAAAGAAAGTACTTCAATGTCTGAAGATGAATTAATGATGCTTGCTTTAGAAGCAGGTGCTGAAGATTTCCAATCTTTAGATGAAGTTTATGAAATAACAACAGACCCAAGTGATTTTTCAGCAGTACATGAAAAACTAGAAGAGGCTGGATTAGAATTTTTAGAAGCAGAAGTACAAATGGTACCAACAACAACTGTAAAACTAGATGAAAAGGGCAGCGAAAGAATGGAAAGACTAATAGAAAATCTAGAAGATTTAGATGATGTTTCTAATATTTATCACAATTGGGAAGAATAGAACTTAAGCAATAATATATTGTAAGAGGAGAAAATATTTATGAATCAAAAGAAAAGTAAAAATAAGAAAATAATAGTTATTTTAATTATAGTATTAGCAGTAATTATATTAATAACAGGAGGTTTGCTTGTATATTTTACAACAGATATATTTAGAGGAAATAAAGAATTATTCTTCAAATATATTACTCAAATAGGACAAACAGATAATGGTTTTATAGAAAATAATATAAAAACTTATTATGAAAAAAAGAAAACAAATTCATATACAAATGAAGGAAGTTTTACAGTAACTGCGCAAGATTCTTCAGTTACCAATCTTGATAACTTAAATACTTTTAATATTAGTTTTTCAGGACAAATTGATAATACTAATTCAAAAACACAAGAAAATATCAGTATAAATTATTCTGATTCTGTAACATTTCCTATTATATACAGAAAAATAGGAAATCAAGTAGGTTTGCAAACAGATTATGTAGGAAGTAAATTTATAAATGTAGAAACAGATAAAATAAATAACCTTCAAGGAGACGAAACTGAAAGTATACAAGGTATCAATAATATGGTTACAGATGTAGAGCAAATAAAGAATATTTCCATTTCACAAGAAGAATTAAATCCATATATGAATATTTTTCAAAATATAAGTGAAGATAAATTCTCAAATGTAAATGATTCAAACGGTACAGGTTATGTATTAACATTAAATGGAGATGAATTAAAAGACCTTTTGGTTCAAATATTAGAAGGGTTAAAAAATGACCAAGCTACATTAGATAAATTAAATGGGTATATAAAACAAATAAGAAATTCAGCTAATATAACGACTAATAATATTGATGAATTAATACAAAATATCAAAAATAGTAATGAATTATCTAATGAGAACTTTAGTGTAATAGTATATAAAAAGAGTGGAAAGACAAGTAAAATAGTATTGTCATTAAATGAGGTAAAAATAGATGTACAAAAAACAGTAAATAATAATAATGTACAATATGATATTTCGATTGATTTAAATTATAATAATGAAAATTTAAAAATAACAGGAAAAGTGAATTATGATGGTCTAGATGGACAAAATGTAAAAGAAACTTATGAACTAGGATTAGAAAGTGGTGCTAAAGTTTATAATTATAAAATAGAAAATAATGTAAGTTTTACAGATAGTGTGGCAGTAGAAGATTTCACAACAGATAATAGTATGGTGCTTACAAACTATGATGAAGAAACAGTAAACAACTTCTTGATTGCAGTAGAGCAAAGAATAGCAGAGGTAAATACAGAACAAATGCAACAGTTAGGCCTAACAGAAGATCAAAATCCATTAAATCGTTTAGTACCATCACTTGGAAGTTATACAGAGGCTCTAAATAGCTTAAATAAGCCACAAGTTAGTGAGGAAGATGTAGCAACTTTCAACCAAAAATTTGAAGTATATCAAAGTACAAATTTACAAGGAGTAACTGTAAGAGGTTTGCTTAGTACAATTCAATTAAATAATGAACAACAAGATGAGAGTAGACAAATAAAAGAAATCAATTTTAATGGTGAAGAATATGAAGTAAACCAGCAAAATATAGCTGCATTAAAAGAAGAAGTTGTGGCAGAAAATTACTATAGAGTAGAATTTGAAAGAGACCAGGATACAGGATTAATTTATAGAGCTGTTATAAATCCAAAATAATGTCACATGGGGACGTTCCCTTTGCGACATTTTGTCGTATTTGGGACACATCTAAACAGGGAACTTTAGTAATTTTTTAGATTTAAGCTTCGCTTACCTGCAATTTAGCTACCTTTCAATTCCCTACGCTAAATTGCCTAATCTAAAAAATTACTTATATTTTGTTTTAAATAAAGTTCTAAATAAAGATAAAAGGCATATAATAATATATGTCTTTTTTTGAGACAAAAAAGGCCTATTCCTCTTTTGTCTCATTTTGGAGGAAGAAAATGAAAGATATAGGTGAGTTATTAAGTTATTTTCCAAATAATGTAGGTAATTTAATAAGAAATACAATAAAGCAAAATGAAAAAATAAAAGAAGAACTACAAGAAATAAGGATACGTTGTAATAGACCAATAATATTAAAACTAAGAAATATAGAAATTGTAATAGAATACAATGTTAATGAAACAGAAATAATGCAAACACTAGAAAGGCTTTGTAACAATTCTATTTATGCGTATAAAAACCAAATATGTGAAGGGTTTATTACTGTAAAAGGTGGTCATAGAGTAGGGATAACCGGAACAGCAGTAATTGAAAATGGAAAAATTATAAATTTAAAATACATAACAAGCTTAAATTTTAGGATAGCAAGAGAAGTTTTAGGGTGTAGCTTAAAAATATTGGACAAGATTATAGATGTTAAAAATAATTCTATAAAGAACACATTAATAGTATCACCACCAGGAAAAGGAAAAACAACAATGCTTAGAGATGTTATAAGAAATATTAGTAATCGGAATACCTAATATAGGTTTTAGGGGAAAAACTTGCGGAGTTGTAGATGAAAGAGGAGAAATCGCTGCAATGTATCGAGGAGAGCCACAAAATGATATTGGAATTAGAACAGATGTAATAGAAAATGTATCTAAAGCAAAAGGAATGAAAATGTTAATTCGTTCTATGGCACCAGAAGTAATTGCATGTGATGAGATAGGTTCTAAAGAGGATGTAGAAGCAATAAAAGAAGCAACCATATCAGGAGTAAAAGGGATTTTTACAATGCACGGAAGTAGTTTAGAAGAAATAAAGTTAAATAAAGACATAAACGAATTAATAGAAAATAAACAAATAGAAAGAATAATTTTTCTTTAATAAAATATATAGATATTTCATAATTTTAGTTCTAAAAAAGTTTTTAGTTCATATAATATTAAAAATAGAAAGAAAGTTTTGGAGGGACAAGATATAATAATGCAATTAATAAAATATTTTATATTATTTTTAATATTAATTTCATCTACTTTAATTGGAAAATTTTTATCAAAAAAATATGTGTATAGATTAGAAGAATTAGAAGATATAAAAAATGCTTTAAACATATTAAAAACAAAAATAAAATTTACATATGAGCCAATACCAGAAGTTTTTGAGGAAATTTCTCAAAATGTAAATAAAAATGTAGGAAATATTTTTACTTTAGCAAAAGAAGAAATGAAAGAAAATTCAGCAAGTAAAGCATGGGAATTAGCTGTAGAAAAAACAGAATGTAACTTAAAAAAAGAAGATAAAAAGATAATAAAAACATTATCTAAGTTACTTGGACAAACTGATGTAGAAGGGCAAATAAGCCAAATAGAAATAACAGAAGAATTTTTAGAAGGGCAAATAAAAGAAGCAGAAGAAGAAAGAAAAAAGAATGAAAAACTCTATACAAGATTAGGAACAGTTTTAGGACTAGCAATAGTAATAATTTTATGTTAGTAAAAGTAAGTAGTATAGGGGGATTATGATGGATATAAATTTATTGTTTAAAATAGCAGCGATAGGAATTTTAGTTGCAGTTTTACATCAGGTGTTAGTAAGAGCAGGAAGAGAAGACCAGGCAATGATGACAACCTTAGCAGGACTTGTAATTGTTTTAACAATGGTAATTAAAGAAATTAGCGGTTTGTTTGATACAGTAAGAACTATTTTTAATTTATAAAATAAGGGAAAAAGAATAAATATGGAAGTTATAAAAATTATTGGGATTGGATTAATTGCATTAATAATTATTATTTTGTTAAAACAATATAAACCTGAATTTGCAATATATATAAGCCTGCTTACTGGAGTCTTAATTTTATTACTTGTAATGGACGAGCTTTCAGGAATTATTAGCTTGCTTCAGTCTTTTGCAGATAAAGTTTCTATTAATAGTACTTTTTTAGTACTTTTAATTAAAATAACAGGAATAGCATTTTTATCTGAATTTGCAGTAAGCATATGTAAAGATTCAGGAGAAGCAGCAATTGCAAGCAAGATAGAGATTGGAACAAAAATTATTATTATATCTATGTCAATACCAATAATATCAAGCTTATTAGAGATAATATTAGATGTATTGCCATAGAAGAAAAAGGAAGTACAAATGAGAAAGTTTATAAAAAAATTAATAGTAACATTATTACTAATATTAATCTTCCTATTATTAATGGCTAATGATATTTCCTATTCTAAAACTAATGATGAACAAACAATAGAAGACCAACAAGAAGAATTTAAAATAGAAGATTTTATAGATGAAAGTAAGAAATATAGTGGGGATTTTTTTGATGGAATAGATATAGGAAATTTACTAAATGATGCAATAAGTGGAAAGGTAGATAATAGTACTTTAATAAATAGAATTTGGAACTTACTTGGCTCCGAAGTAGGAACTACAATAAAAAGTCTAGTTTCAATACTTGTGATAATTATTATACATAGTATTTTAAAATCAGTAAGTGAAAGTCTAGAAAACGAGTCTATTGGTAAATTAATATATTATGTTCAATATATTTTAATAGTAACAATAATTATGAGTAATTTTTCAGATATAGTAAAACTAGTACAAGATACAGCAAACAATTTAGTGGGATTTATGAATTGTTTAGTTCCACTCTTAATGGCACTAATGATGTATACAGGAAGTATTACAACTTCAAGTGTAATAGAACCAATAATATTATTTATAATTAATTTTATAGGTAATATGATTCAAACATTAATAATACCACTTGTTTTGGTATTTACAAGTTTAGTAATAATATCAAAAATATCAGACCAAGTACAAGTAGATAAACTAGCAAACTTCTTAAAGTCAGGAATAGTATGGGTTTTAGGAATAGTTTTAACAATATTTGTAGGAGTAGTTTCCTTAGAAGGAACAATGTCATCATCAGTAGATGGAATTACAGCAAAAGCAACAAAAGCAGTAGTAAGTTCAGCAGTACCAGTAGTTCGGAAAAATATTAGGAGATGCAGTAGATACAGTTTTAGGTTCAGGTGTAATACTAAAAAATGCAGTTGGAGTTGTTGGTGTTATTATAGTAGTTGGAATTTGCATCATGCCAATAATAAAACTAACGATTTTAACTGTTTGTTATAAATTAGTAGCAGCAGTAACAGAGGTTATAGCAGATAAAAAGATAACAAGTCTTTTAGACCAAATAGGAGATGTATTTAAAATATTTTTAGGAATACTTTGTGCTATTTCTGTAATGTTGATTATAGGAACAGCTCTGGTATTAAAAATGTCAAATAGTGCGATGATGTATAGATAATAAATAAAATTAACACAAAATAAGGGAGACTATAAAAATGATAGAAGTAATAAGTTCATGGGCTAAAAGTTTAGGTGTGACTATTGTATTGGTATCAATTTTAGAGATGATTTTACCAAATAATAAAACAAAAAAATATATAAGAATGGTATTAGGTATATTTGTAATATTTAATATAATATCACCATTTATACAAAATAAAGATAAATTAAGTTTAGCATCTATCAATATAGAAGATTACTATACAGAAGAAAGTAGTAATATTGCTAGTAATGGTAATAACAATATAAAAAAAGATACAAATACTTTAAACCAAACAAGTATGGATAAAAGAATAAAAGAGCTTTATCAAGAAGAATTAGAAAAAGATATAACAAAGAAAGTAGAAGAACAAGGATATGAAGTAGGAAAATGTAATGTAGAAGCAGAAATACCAACAAAAGAGAGCCAGCAAGAAAACGAGACAGGTATTACTAAAGTAGAATTAAGAATTAAAGGAAAGCTTGAAAATGAAAACAATAATGAAAATGGAGAAGAACAAGAAGAAACTATAGAAAATAAAATAGTAACAGGAGTTCAAAGAATAAAAGAAGTAGATGTTTCTGGGGACGGGGTCAAAAAACAGTCTGAGGGAAATAATACAAAAGATGAAACAAATAACAAAGTGACAAGAAGTGATATTCAGAATATTAAAAAATTTTTAATAGAAGAATATGGGGTGAGTGAAAAATGCTTGGAGATAAATTAAAGAAGTTATTACCTAAAAAAGATGGAGAAGGTGAAGAAAACAATGAAAAGGAAGAAGTTGTTGGGAACGATAAAAAGAAGATAGAGAACTTAGTGTTTTTTGTAGTACTACTTATTATAACAATAGTTATAATAAATTTTATATGGAATGGCAATGAAGAAGCAAATAATAAAGAAACAACAAATGATACATCTAAACAGTTGGCAAGTACAACAGGAGAAGGAACAGCAGGAACGCTAGAAACAAATAACAATAACTTAGAAAGTACAGAAAATTTAGAAAACAAACTAAAAAATATTTTATCAAAAATACAGGGAGTAGGAGAAGTAGAGGTATGTTTAAATTATTCAGAATCAAGTGAGGTTGTTGCAATGTATAATGAAAATTCTAGCACAAGTACAACAGAAGAAAATGATGATTCTGGAGGTACTAGGAAAATAGAACAAACAGATACACAAAAAGATGTAATATTTAATGAAGATAATGGAACTAAAACTCCAATAACAGCGAAGATAATTAAACCAAAGATAGAAGGAGCAATAATAACAGCAGGAGGAGCGAACAATGCAGAAGTAAAAAGTAACATAATTCAAGCGGTAGAAGCAGTAACAGGACTTGCAACACATAAGATACAGGTATTTGAAATGAGCAGTTAAGGTTGTTTCTTTTTACTTATAAAAGTGCGAAAGGAAACGTCCAAAAAGAAAGGAAGATTTGTTATGAAATTATTAAAGAAAAACCAAGTTATTATTTATGTAATAGCAGTTATGCTAATGGTTGCAGGATATTTAAATTATACTACTAAAACTGCTGATGAAGCTGTACAGGCAAGTAGTATGGTAAATGAAACAGATGAATATGCAAATATAGGAGATGCAAGACTTGTTAGTAGTGAAGCTATAGAAGATAATACAATTAATGAAACAAACGAAACAAACTCAACAGAAAATCAAGTATCAGAAAATACAAATGTAACTAATACAACAAATACTACAGCTCAAAATACAACAACACAAGAAACGAGTGCAACAACAGATGATTATTTTACGAAATCAAAATTAGAAAGAGATACAATGTATTCACAGATGATTGAAACTTATGAAAATATTTTAAATAGCTCAAATGCATCTGAAACACAAAAACAATCAGCTACAGAAGAAATTACAAAAATAAATAATACTAAAAATAGTATTATGATTTGTGAAAATCTTCTTAAAACGAAAGGTTTTGAAAATAGCGTAATTTTTGTTAATGATGAAAGCATTAGTGTTATTATAGGAACACAAGAATTGAAAGAAGATCAAATTGCTCAAATACAAAATATTATTTCTAGAGAAATGAAAGCTGATATTGAGAACATACATATTTCTACTAAATAAAAATTTTGTTAAGATAGTATAAAATGATGTGTTAATTATAAAGATACATCATTTTTTGCGATGAATTTTTATAAATAAATTTTATTAAATAGTTGTTATGGAAAGTAAATGGTGCTATAATAATTGTTAGATTTAAATTAGGAGGCAGGAAGATGAAAAGTAGATTAAAAATATTACCAATATTAATAATTATGGTACTTATATTACAATTTTTATTACCAATAGTTTCTAGTGCAGCTGATATAGAAACACTAGCAAACGAAGATGAGGGAACATTAAGTGTTAAATTAAAAAGAGATGAGGTAAACTCAAATCAAGTAAATATAACAGCAACAGACACGCAGTATAATATAGTAGATTTAAAATATGTTCATAAGCGTATAGAATTGAGTGAAATCAGTTATTTTGAAGAAGATAATAGTGATGTATATACTCTAAGTATAACACCGTCACAAAATGTTACATCATCTTTTATGATTGATGGATATGGCGCTTATACAGTTTATGCAAAAAATTCACATGGAGATAGATATTTAGCAAGAATTACTATAAATGATCCAGCTCAGTTACCGGATTTAACATTAATAAAAGATGAGGATAATCCTCTTTCTTTAACAATTCAAGCAATAAGTGAAAATAGTATAATTTCAATAATAAAGATAGCAAAAGTAGATAATATACACCAAGATATTGATTTTAATACAGAAGGAACTAATATAGAATTTACTAAAAGTAGTAATGTTAATTTAGTATATAAAGTAACTGAAGAAGGATTATATGAAGTTTATGCAAAAGACGAAAAAGGTGCAAGTATAACAAAACAAATATATTTATCAAAAAATAAAACTCCAATAGATGTAACTATTACAGATTTAGGTAATAGAGAAGTTAGCTTAAATATTACTGATAGTATTTGTAATATTACAAAAATAAAAGTTGCTAAGGCCTCTGAAATATCAGATTCTGATGACTTTGAAACAAAAGGAGAAGATATAAGTTTTACAGAAGGAAAAACTGTAAATGTAAATTATACAGCTCCTGAAGATGGAACATATACATTTTTAATAGAAGATGAAGCAGGCTATAGAAGAATGGTAGATCAAAGAATTACTTCTACTAAGACTCCAATGGAAATAACAATAACACAAGATGAAGAAAATCCAGGAAATTTGACAATAATAGCAACAGATACAGCAAGTGATATTGTGGAATTAAAAGTTGCAATAGGTGAAAATATAACCATGGATTATTTTGAAAACAATGGAGAAAGCTTAAGTATAACACCTGGAAAAGAAGTAACAACAAATTATCAAGTACAAGAAAATTGCGTTTTAAATGTTTATATAAAAGATGCAGATGGATATACTCATTTAACAAGAAAGACAGTTATAGTTTCAACAGGACCTACTCAAAATGAACCACCACAGATAACATTAACACAAAATCAAATTAATCCAAAACAAATAGATGTAACAGTAAGTGATCCTGATAATTATATAGATACTATAAAATGGGCAGAAGGAAGTCATGATGCACAATATTTTAAGAGTAATGGAACTAGAATAGGTCAAGGAGAATTAGGAAAAATTATTACAACTGAATTTATAATAGATAAAATTGGTACATATACTGTTTATGCAGAAGATCAAGATGGAGCAAGTAGTGTAAAAGAAATAAATATATTAAGTCTAGATAAGTTAGAAGAACCAGATACAACAGCTCCTGAAATAAATGGAGTAACAAATAATACTATTTATAAGAATTCTGTAACTCCAAATGTTACAGATGAAAATTTAGCAACTATGACATTAATAAAAGATGGAACAGTTGTAAGTAACTATAAAAATGGAGAGACTATTTCAGAAGAAGGAAATTATACATTAACGGCAAGAGATGAGGCTGGGAATGAAACGACTGTGAACTTTACAATAGATTTTACAGCACCAGAAATAGAAATTTCACAAGAAAATACAGATAGTAAAAATGTTGTAGTTACTATAAATTTAACAGATAATTTAACAGGAATAGACATATTAAAAGTTGCAAATGGAGAACAAGATGAAAGCTATTTTGAAAATGGTGGACAACAAATTAATATAGTAAAAGATGGAACTTCAGCAGTAGGCATACTTAATGTATCTGAGAATGGAACTTATACAGTGTATACAAGAGATTTAGCAGGAAATGTAAAGCTTCAAACATTTAAAGTAACAACGATAGATGAAGGACAAGAACCTGAACCAGAGCCAAAGCCTGATACAACAGCGCCTACTATTAATATAGAAAAGGCGGATTCACAAGATAAAACGTCTGTAAATCTAACAATAAATGTAGTAGATGCAGAATCACAAATAAAAATAGTTAAGATGGCTAGTGGAGAAAGAGATACAAATTATTTTGCAAGCAATGGAACAGAACTTGGAATGGAAAAAGGCGATAAGACATCTACATCTGTTGTAAATGTTACTGAGAATGGCACATATACAATTTATGCAGAAGATGAGGCCGGAAATAAAGTAGTAAAAACTATAGATGTTACAGAAATAGAGCAAAAAGAACCAGAGCCTGAGCCAGAACCTGATACGACACCTCCAACTATTACAGGAGTAGAAAATGGAAGAACATATAGAAACTATGTAACACCAAGAGCATCTGATGAAAATTTAGCAGAAGTAACTCTAACTAGAGATGGAAATGTCGTAGAAAATTATAAAAATGGTGACCAAATTAGAGAAAATGGAAATTATGTTTTAACAGCAGTAGATGAAGCAGGAAATAGAACACAAGTAAGTTTTACAATAGATATTAAAGATGAGGATACAAATGAAG
>CALXCH010000053.1 GCA_944386735.1 uncultured Clostridia bacterium | reverse complement strand
TTCGATATCTATAAAGCAAAAATGGAATCACTTTTAATTTCTCAATTAGAATTAATAAAAGATATTAATAAAGAAGATAATGCATGAGACAAATGGGGGACAGGCCTTATTTGTCTCGTTTTTACATTTATTTTACAAAATATAAAAATTGGTTTACAAATTTTAAAAAATATGTTATATATAAAATACTAATTTTTAGTCAATAAGGCTTTTTAAAGTTTTTAGTACAAAGGTGAATTAATTTTTTCGTAAAGAAAATTCAAAAAATGAAAATATAACAAAAGAATTATATAAAATAAAGTTTGTGGTGTTTTTGTGTTAGAAACATAGATTTTTAGTCATGTTAAAAATAAAAAACGATTTAAATTTTTTCGAAGTATTTTATTATTTATTTTAAATAGTAAATATTTTCTCTAAAAAAATCCAATAAAAAATAAAAGTTAATAAATAAAAAATTTTTATATAGCTAAGAAGTTTTATTTAACTAAGATTAGAATTGATATATAAAAATTTATTAATAAGTATTGCAATTAAACAAGAAAGTTGATATAATTTGGGAAGGAGAAAAGTTGAGCAGTAGTAATGAATACACTTTAAAAAATGATATACTTTTTAAGGCTTTATTTGGAAAACTAGGCAATGAAGTATATTTAAAAAGCTTTTTGGAAGCTTTGTTAATGATAGTAATATATAAAATAGAAATAATTACAGAATATACATTAGAACAATTAGCAAAAGAGGAAAAAGGTGGAAGGTTAGATATATTAGCAAAAATAAATGATAGTATATATGTTAATATAGAGCTACAAATAAGAAATGAAAAAAATATAGAAAAAAGGACTTTGTATTATGCTGCTAGGTTATTAACAGAAAAAACACGAAAAGGTGAAAAGTACGAAAAAATAGATAGTGTAATTATGATAAATATATTAGATTATGAATTACTAGAATTTAATGAATTCGTATCAGATACAGTAACAGTAATAAATAAGCATAGAGAATATGAAACAATTAAAGATCAAAAATTTTATTATATTGAGTTACCAAAGTTTAGAAAGTCTAACATTGATATTGATGCCCCATTAAATCAATGGTTAGCACTAATAGATAATAATGAGGAGATGATAAAAATGGCAATGGTGAAAAATACAACAATAAAAAAAGCTAAAAAAGAATTAGAGAAAATAACAGCAGATCCAAGTATAAGAGGATTAATTAAATTAAGAGATAAATGGGAAAGAGACTATGATAATGGTATTGCTTGTGCAAAGGATGAAGGTAGAGAAAAAGGTAGTAATGATGCTAGGAAAGAAATGGCAAAAGAAATGTTAAAAAATAACGAAAAAGATGAAAAAATAATTAAATATACTCATATTAGCAAAAAAGACTTAAATAAATTAAAATTACAAATGGCTTAAAAAATTAATGAATAAAAATAATTAGAATCATAATGTAATAGCTAGTAAAAATTATATTTTACATTTAGTTAATATAATGTAAAAATAATTTGTAATACGTAGAAAATAGTAAGTTTTACTTGCTATTTTTTGTTATTTACGGGGAAATATTACAGAACTGTTAAATATATGTTACATTTGTATTAATGCTATTGACCATTTTAATAAAAAAGAATAAAATAGTATCATCATAAAAGGGTTAAAGGTTAAAATATGAGGATAATAAGTGGAAAAGCAAGAGGAACAAAATTATATACATTAGAAGGCGAAATAACTCGCCCAACGCTAGACAGAGTAAAAGAGTCATTATTTAATATAATACAAAATGAAGTGATTGGTAGTAGTTTTTTAGACATGTTTTCAGGAAGTGGAGCAATAGGCTTAGAAGCAGCAAGTAGAGGAGCAAAGCAAGTAATTCTTTGCGAAAAAAACAAAGAGGCAATTTCTATAATAAAAAAGAACATAGAAAAAACACATTTAAATGTTATTCTATATGAAATGTCATATGAAAAAATGTTAGAAAAGCTAGACGAAAAAATAGATATTGTGTATATAGACCCACCTTATAAAACAGAGTTAGCATATGAGTCTGTAAAGAAATTACTTAATTTGAATTTATTAAATGATGAAAGTTTAGTAATTATTGAAACAGATGAAGAAGAAAGAGTAATAAAACAAATAGATGAGTTAGAAGTAAAAATCATAAATAAAAGAAAATATGGTCGCGTACATCTTATTTTTTTAAAGAAAAAATAAGATTTAGGAAAGGGGTAAAACCATGGAAATTTTTACATTATTGGAAACTTTAGAGGAGTTATTAGAAAATAGTAAACGACTTCCTTTTACTTCAAAAGGAATAGTTGATAAAGAAGAAATGTTAGATATAATAAAAGAAATAAGACTAAAGCTTCCAGATGAATTAAAACAAGCAAAATGGGTAAAAGAAGAAAGACAAAGAATATTAGTAGAAGCTCAAAAAGAAGCTGACGGAATAGTAAAAGAAGCAGAAAATAGAATAATTGCTATGGTAGACGAACATGAAATAACAAGAAAAGCATATGACCAAAAAACAGAAATAATAGAAACAGCAAATGAAATGTCAAGAGAGATTTCAAAAGGAACCAAAGAATATGCAGATAGCCTTCTTGCAAATACAGAAGAAGTATTAAATGAAACATTAAATAAACTAGGAACTAATATGTCAGAAGCATTAAATCTTATGCAAATATCATTAGAAGATACAATAAAAACAATTCAAAACAGTAGAAAAGAATTAAAGTAATATACAAAAGTCAGATTTTGGAAATTATTTAAAATCTGACTTTTTAAGGATTAAATAAATAAACTTGGAAGGATGGTAGAAATGGCAAAAAAAAGAAGATATAAAAAAAGAAAGAAAACAGCTTCTAGATTAGATATAGCAGTAATCACATTAATAGTACTTAGTATACTTTTAGCTGTTTTAATATATACAAAATCAGGAACAATAGGAGTAAAATTAAATGAAATATTAGGTGGAATAATGGGAATAATGCAATATGTACTTCCAATAGGAGGCTTAGCTATTGCAATAAAACTTGCATCTGATGGGAAAGAAGAAATAACATCTAAATTAGTACAATATGGAATTGCAATTGTGGCACTTTCGATTGTATTTAGCGTGTTCCAAATATCAAGTGGAGAATTAGACTCTTCAAAAGAAATGTCAGAAGTAGTAAAGGATGCGTATTTCTATGGAGCACAAGGACAAGGTGGAGGAGCCATTGGTGCAGTAGGTGGAGTGGTACTTGCAAAGCTACTTGGTAATGTAGGTGCTGTAATTTTCTGTATAGGAGTAGCTATAATATTATTAGTATTTGCTTTTGGAATAAATTTATCAGATATGATAAATTTGTTTATGGATAGAATAGAAGAAAAACGTGAAGAAAGATTTGAAAGAAAAGAAGAATTAGCAAAAGAAAGAGAAAAAGAAAAGGATGAAGAAACAGAATCACCAAGTCAAAGAAGAAAGAGATTAAGAGAAGAAAGAAAAGCAAGGATGGAACTTGCAAAATTAGAAAAGCAAGAAAAACAAGCACCAATGGATAATCAAATAAAAATCAACTTTGGTGGAAGAATTGTGGAAAACGGAGATGAAAAACCAGGTTTAAAGAAATATGACCATTCAAATGATGATTTAGAACCACTAACAAAAGAAAGCAAAAAAGCAAGGAAAATGCAAGAAGAAATGCAACCAGATGTAATAGATAGTAACTTATTTAAAGAAGTAGAAGAACAAAAAGAAGATAAGAAAAAAGCAGTATTGCAATTAGAACATAGTGTTGTAGTAGAAGATGAACATTATGAATATCCACCAATAGAACTTTTAAGTAAGCCAAGTAAGAAGACTCTAAAGGGTGGAGCAAAGGCTCTAACAGATACAGCAACAAAATTACAAAAAACACTTTATAGTTTTGGTGTATCAGCAAAGGTAGAAAATGTATCAGTAGGACCAGCAATTACTCGTTATGAACTTAAACCTGCAGAAGGTGTAAGAGTAAGTAAAATTGCAAACTTAGCAGATGATATAGCTTTAAATTTAGCAGCAGAAACAATAAGAATAGAAGCTCCAATCCCAGGTAAACAAGCGGTTGGAATTGAAGTACCAAATAAAGAAAAAGAAGTAGTACATTTAAGAGAAATATTAGATAGTAAAGAATTTAAAGAAAATAAATCGAAATTAACAATAGGACTTGGAAAAGATGTAGCAGGAAATGTAAGACTTGCAGATATTGCAAAAATGCCACATGTATTAATTGCAGGTTCAACAGGTTCTGGAAAGAGTGTATGTATTAATACAATAATTGCAAGTATAATATATAATGCTAAACCTTCTGAAGTAAAATTTGTAATGGTAGACCCAAAAGTAGTAGAACTTTCTGTATATAATGGAATACCACATTTATTAATACCAGTTGTAACAGATCCTAAAAAAGCAGCAGGAGCTTTAGCTTGGGCAGTTCAAGAAATGGACGATAGATATAATAAATTTGCTTCAAAAGGAGTACGTGACTTAAAAGGATATAATAAAGCAATAGAAAAAGAAAATGAATTTGCAAAATTACCACAAATAGTAATTATTATAGATGAGCTTGCAGACTTAATGATGGTAGCAAAAAATGATGTAGAAGATGCAATATGTAGATTAGCACAAAAAGCAAGAGCAGCAGGAATGCATTTAGTTATTGCAACACAAAGACCATCTGTAGATGTAATTACAGGTTTAATAAAAGCAAATGTACCATCTAGAATAGCATTTGCAGTATCATCACAAGTAGATTCTAGAACTATTTTAGATTGCGTGGGAGCAGAAAAGCTACTTGGAAAGGGCGATATGTTGTTCTTTCCATCAGGTGCACCAAAACCATCTAGAATACAAGGAGCATTTGTTTCAGATGATGAAGTAGAAAAAATAGTAAGCTTTGTTAAATCAAATGGAACAGCAAATTATAGTGAAGATATATTAGAAAGTATTGAAAATAATAATAAAACAGATAAAGAAATAGCAGAAACAAATGATGATGATACAGATCCATTCTTAATGGATGCAATTCAAACAGTTGTAGAAACAGGTCAAGCATCAACATCATTTATACAAAGAAAATTTAAAGTAGGATATGCTCGTGCTGGAAGAATAATAGATCAAATGGAAGAAAGAGGAGTAATATCAGGATATCAAGGAAGTAAGCCAAGAGAAGTATTAATGTCTTTAGAAAAACTAAATGAATTAAAAATGGGAACAAAAGAACAAGCAAATTAAAAAAATGGTAATTGTAAATTGCAAGAGGAATATAAAAAGAATATAAAACGGAGAAAACAATGGATAGAGCGATATTAGATAAAATTATATTTTATTTTAATAATATGGTAACAACTAAGACTTATGTAGAAGATGATATAAATTTATTAAATAAAGTTTATTTAGTATTAGGAAAAGAAAAAGCAAGAGAAGAAGGCGTAAATAATAATACATATAAATATTTTATAAATAATGTTACTGAAATTACTTTGAGAATATTAGAAGTATTAGACCCAGAAGATAAAGAATATTTCCTAGAACAATTACCTAGGTTTATAAAAATAAGTTTATTAGACGATAAAGAAAAACAAGAAATATTAGATACTTTAAATCCAGCGGAAAAAACAGTTGTAATACAAAGCTTTAAATATACTGATGATGAAAAAATAGCTTTACTAAGTGAAACTGAAGATGAATTTCAAAGAATACAAATAATAGAAAGTTTGCAAGATGACGATAAAAAAATAGAGTTATTAGAAACTATTAAAAATAAAAGAGATAAAGCAAAAGTTATTGTAACTTTAAATGATGATAACAAAAAAATAGAATTACTAAAAGATATTGAAAATGAAATAAATAGAGCAAATATTATTAAAAGTTTGCAAAATGATGATATAAAAATTAAATTACTAGAAGATATTAAAAGTGAGACAAATCGAATACGAGTTATAGAGAGCATAAAAGATGACAATAAAAAACAAAAATTTTTAAAAGAATTAACACATGAAGAAACTAGAGCAACTATTATTGTCTCAATGCAAGAAGATGATAAAAAAATTGAATTATTAGAAAATATTAAAAATGAAAAAAATAGAGTAGATATTATAAAAAGCTTGCATGATGATGAAAAAAAGATTGAATTATTAAAAAATATAACAAATGAAATTTATAGAACAGATATAATAGTAACTATAGATGATGATAGTAAAAAAATAATGTTCTTAGAGACTATTAAAAATGTACATGATAAGACTAGAGTTTTTAAAAGTTTACAAACAGATGACAAAAAAATAGAAGCTTTAGATTATATAAATGATTTAGATGTTAAATTATCTTTAATTAGGGAAATACGTGATGTTAAAAAAAGAGATTATGTGGCAAGAAAAATAGATAAAAAATTAGATGGAGTATTTAGAAAAATTGATGAACTTGAAAAAGAAAAATTAGATAATTATAATAAATATAAAAAAATAAACCTTCCAGAAAATATGACATTTGGAATAGAAATAGAAGCTACAGGGAAATATAGAGAGCTACTACCTGTACATTTAGGAGAGTGGAAAAAAGTATCAGATGACTCAACTGGAAGTAATGGGCAAGAAATTGTTTCTCCAATAATGCATGATAGTGTAGAATATACAAATCAAATTTATAAAGTTAATGATATTTTACAAAACATTGGGATGGAAGCAACCCAAAAATGTGGAGGACATGTTCATATAGGTGCGGATTATATAAAAACAGAAGAAGGCTTTAGACAGTTAATAGAATTATGGGGAAATGCAGAAGAAATATATTATTTAATATCAAATAGGCCAGGAGAATTACCACGAGATGGAATTGAAAGATATGCAGCTCCAGTATCTAAGAAATTTGAAGAAGCAAATTTAGGTAATACAGATTGCTTTATACAAGATGCAAAAAGAATATTTGAAAATGATAAATATAGAAGTCTTAATCTTAAAAATGTAAATGGTGTAAAAAACACTATAGAATTTAGAGTATCTAATGGCACAATAAATGGAGATACTTGGATAGAAAATATACGTTTATATGGAAGAACAATAGAAATGGCACAAGCTTTAGGGCAAATAGTAGATAAATTAGAAACAGGAAAAGAATTAACAGAAGAAGAAAAAAGAAAACTTGAGTTAAAAGAAAGGTTAAAAGCTGATATTTCATTAGATGAAAAAATGGATATACTTATGCAAATGTTGTTTAATGAAGAAGAAAGAGAAGTATATTACGAAAGATATGAAATAAATAAAGAATTAGATAGAAAAGACCATATAGTAAGTGGATTGAAGTTTGAAAAAGTAGACTTTAGGAAAGTGTATGAAGGTGTAGAAATTCCAGAAGGAATTGTAAATGATATACAAAACGAAGCACCAGAGATAATAGAACAAAGATAAAGAATATTTAGGAGAAATAATGGAGAAAGATGATTTAGATAAAATAATATATTGTTTTAATATTATAAAATATAAAATAGATTCTAATTCTTTAGACTTTAACAGAGAATTTATAAATCGAATTTACAAAATAATAGGACAAGAAAAAACAAAAGATTTTAAAGGAACACATGTTAATGTATTTAGAATTTTTATGAAAGAAATAAAACATATAGTTCCAAAAATATTAGATAGTTTAAGTGAAAAAGATAGAAAATACTTTTTAGATAAAGTGCCAGATTTTATAAAATATATTAATATGACAGATGATGATAAAATAAAATTATTAGAAGGATTAGATGTTAATACACAAGTTTTAATAGTCCAAAGTATGGAAGACGATGAGAAAAAAATAGAAGCACTAGAGTATTTTGAAGATGTTAATTGTAAATTAGATATTATAAAAACGATACATGAAACAAAAAGGATGTATGCACTAAAGTTTGTCGGAGGAGAATATAGAGATGCTTATCAACTATTTACAGATTTAGAAGAAGAAAATGTAGAAAAAGATAAATATACGCCTTTAAGTCTTCCTTCTGATATGACAATAGGGATGGAAATAGAAGTAAAAGGAGAAAATCATCTTTTATTACCAACATTTTTAGGAAAATGGCAGAAAAAATCAGACTGGACTTTAGGAAGTAGCGGAGTAGAAATTGTTTCAACAGTAATGCATGATAATAAGGAAGATGTATTTGGAATAAAAGCTATAAATAAAATTCTAAGAAAGCTTGGAATGGAAATAACTGAAGAATGTGCAGGTCATATTCATATAGGTGCAGATTATATAAAAACAGAAGAAGGATTTAAAGAGTTATTAGAATTATGGGGAAATGCAGAAAAAATATATTTTTTAATTTCAAATAGACCTGGAGAGCTACCAAGAAAAGGAGTGAAAAAATATGCATATCCGATATCATTTAGTTTAGGAGGAGTAGACCTAGAAAATACTAAAAAAGATGAATTCGTAGAAGATGTAAAAAAAGCTTTATATTATGCAAGAAATACAAGTATTAATCTTATGAACATAAATGAAGGAAGAAATACAATAGAGTTTAGACTATCTAATGGAACATTAGATGGAAACACTTGGATAGAAAACATACGTTTATATGGAAGAACAGTACAAGTAGCTTCTGAATTAGGAGAAATAGTAAAAAGATTAAATGATGGAGAAGAATTAAAAGCAGAAGAAAGAAGAAAACTTGAGTTAAGAGAAAAGTTAAAAGCTGATATTACATTAGATGAAAAAATGGATATTTTAATGCAAATACTTTTTGATGAGGAAGAAAGAGGAATATATCAAGAAAGATATAGGGTAAACAAGGAATTAGAAGAAAAAGAACATAAATTAAGTGGATTGAGATTTGGAAAAGTAGATTTTAAGAAAGTATATGATGGAGTAGAAATTCCAGAAAGAATAATAAGTAAGTTTCAAGATGAAATAATAGAAAATCAAGAACAAAGATAGAAAAAACATAAAAAGAAGTGAAATTGTTGAAGATGTAACAAAATAACAATATATAGTTTATGATGAAGAAATTTTCTTCTTGTCACTTGCAAAAAATAATGATATAGTTATATAAGAAAATAAATAAAAAACTATATAAATTTTAGGAGAAATTTTTTATGAAATTAAAATATAGACAAGCATTGTTTGAAGTATATGTGATATTAGAAAATACAGATGAAGATATAAAAAATAAAATACCTAAGAAATTTACTGATTTTATAAAAGAAAATATGGATGTTAATCATAAATTTGTATTACAACAAGGAAAAGAACTTGTGAATCAGGATTTAATGCTTGAAACAAAACAAATATTAGCTTTAATATATAGAGATTATATATGTACACAAGAAGAAAGAAAAAAATTATTACTTCAAGAAAAAGAAAAAAGAATAAAAAAGGAAAATCAAAATAGAAAAAAATATAATGTTGATTTTGAAAAAGCAAAAAATAATAAAGAAAATAAAAATATTGAAACATCATTAGTAGAAAAATCACAGGAAAAATGGTATAGAAAATTAATAAGTAAAATATTAGATATATTTGGAATAAAGAATTAAAAAACAAAAGATAACTTTACAGAAGTTAAGAAATGAGATAAAAAAGGCCCGTCCCAATTTGTCCCAAGAAAGGAGAAGAAATTTGCAAAAGAAGAATGAAAAGTTATTAGATAAAATTGTAAAAAAAGATTACAACAATGAATTAGAAAGAGTACTAGAGAAAAAGCCATTTGCAGAAAATGTAAAAAGTATTCTCCTAAGCATTTTATATAAATTGGAAACATCATATAAAGATTATAAACAAGTAAAACAAGATGTTGTAAGCAAGGAAGAATTAATAGAGAATATAATTTATGTAATAGAAAATGAGTGTGATGAAATAAAATTAGTAAAGCCACATTCCAAAGAAAGTGAAATTATAGGAGATAGAACATTTTTAGTAGAAAAAAGAAAAAAAAGAATAATTTGCTATAATATAGAAAGGAAGGTATTGTATTGTTTAGCAAAAATTTCTAAAAGAAATAAAATAATAAAAGATAATTATTTTGTAGTAAGTAAGACATTATCAGATTTAATAAATGTAGGAGCTTGTATAAATCAAGTAGAACCATTAAGAGATTTTAATGGATATTCATGGACAACTATTCCAAAAGAAATAGAAAGTATAACCCATAATTTGATTTACCAAAATTTATTGTTATTAGTTGAAAATACTTTTATGAATAAATGGATAAATAATAAAGAATTCGTTATGGATTATATGGAATTGTTTCAAAATAGATTGGAAAAGCTTTATGGAAAAAAAGATGCAGAAGATTTAATTGAATTGTTAAAAGAAATATCTGTGTATTTGGAGATTAAATTTGATAAAAGAGCAAAAGGAAAAATGTTAAAACAAAAAGAAGTAGTTAAAAAGGAATTAGAACAAATGCAAGATAATGTTGCTTTTGTTGAAAAAATAACAGAAGAAAAAAGAAAATTAACAAGTGAGATAAAAACAATTGATGAAACAATAAATAATAAACATTTACTAGAAGAAGAATACAAAAGAAGAAATGAAATTTTGCCATTAGAAGAAAAAATATTTAGTATGAGAGTACTGGCGAAAATGATGGTAAATGAAAGAGAAGAAAAATTAGAAAGAATGGAAAAACTAAATAAGTTATTAAATCCACAAAAGTATGTGGCATATAAAAAAGAATTAGAAGAAAAGAATAAGTATTTATCATTAGTAGATACAGAAGATTTAGATGGAGAAATAAATAAATTAAAATTAAAAATACAAAAATTGTTTATAAAATGTTTTGATAAAAAAATACAAAAATGTGATTCAAAGCAAGATATGTTAAAACTAATTTATGAATTTAGATATTATATGATGTTACCTTATGATTATAAACATGACATTTATGAAACAAAAGACTTACAAAAAGAAGTAGAAGCAGAAACTAAAAAAATATTAGAAAAAGCCTATGAGTTAAAAGTAATTGAAAGATTTTCTAAACAAGAAGATGTAAATTATGAATTATTAAAATATATATTTCAAAATAGAAATATAAATATAGAAGATATTGAGGTTAAATTAATAAGAGAAAAAGGAAAGGAAAAAGGAAAAGATAATTATTTTATACAAGTATTTGATGGAAATGGAGTTGGAGAAAAAAGAGAGATGCCAAATAGTGAGAATATGGATAAAAAAGATTTGGCGATTAGGTTTAATAAAAAAGTAAAAGCATTTTATTAAAAGGAGGATTTGTTTATGAAGATAACTTTTTTAGGAGCTACAAAAACAGTTACAGGTTCAAACTATTTGGTAGAAGCTTGCCGGGAAAAGATTTTTAGTAGACTGTGGTATGTGGCAAGGAAAAGCAGAGTTAGAAGAAAGAAATGAAGAAGAATTTGAATTTGATCCACAAAGTATTGATTTCATGTTATTAACACATGCACATATTGACCACTCAGGAAGAATTCCAAAACTTTATAAAGAAGGCTATAGAAATAAAGTATATGCACATAAAGCAACATGTGATTTGTGTGCTTTGATGTTACCAGATAGCGGCCACATTCAGGAAATGGAGACTTCTTGGAAAAATAAAAAGAGAATAAGAAAAGGCTTACCTGAAATAGAGCCAATGTATACAGCAGAAGAAGCAGCAAGATGTTTGGAAATATTTGAACCAGTACAATATGACCAGATAATAGAAATAACACCTGAAATTCACGTGCGTTTTAATGATGCAGGGCATATGCTAGGTTCTAGTATTATAGAACTTTGGGTAAATGAAAATGGAAAAGAAGAAAAAACAGTGTTTACAGGTGACTTAGGAAATAATGATATACCACTTTTAGATGCACCAACAATGATAGAAGATGCAGATTATTTGGTAATGGAATCAACTTATGGAAGTAGATTGCATTTAAGAAATGATGAAAAAGCAGAGATTTTCTTAGATGTAGTATCAGAAACGTTAGATAATGGAGGAACAGTTGTAATTCCATCATTTGCAGTAGGAAGAACACAAGAGATTCTTTATGAGATTAATAAATTAAAAGAAGAAAAAAATGATGAAGAATTTAAAAGAAAATATAAAACATTAATGAAAGCAGATGTATATGTAGATAGCCCACTTGCAATATCTGCAACAGAAGTATTTAGAGAAAATACTAATCTTTTTGAGCCAGAAGTAAGAGAAGAAATTATGAGAGGAGATAATCCTCTAGAATTTCCAGGATTACATTTTACAAGAACAGCAGATGAATCAAAAGCATTAAATGAAGATGATAAACCAAGTATAATAATATCAGCAAGTGGAATGTGCGATGTAGGAAGAATTAAACATCATTTAAAACATAATATTTGGAATCCAAAATCAACAATTCTATTTGTTGGATATCAAGCACCAGGAACATTAGGATATCAAATAGTAAATGGTGCTAAAACTGTAAAAATATTTGGAGAAGAATTTGCAGTAAATGCAAGAATAGAATATATAGAAGGTTATTCTGGACATGCTGACCAAGAAGGTTTAATGAATTTTATTTATTCATTTATTAAAAAGCCTAAAAACATATTCTTAGTACATGGTGAACCAGAGTCACAGGCAGTATTAAGTAACAAAATAGAAGAAGAGACAAAAATCCCAGTAATAATACCAGATTTTGGAGAAACTTATGATATTTCAGAAACAATAGA
>CALXCH010000052.1 GCA_944386735.1 uncultured Clostridia bacterium | reverse complement strand
TTCAAAAAGCTGCAAAGGTTTTTAATAAAGTAGTTATAGGAATAGGAGATAATCCAGATAAGAAAAGAAGATTTGATAAAGAATTAATGAAAAATACAATTGAAAAGATTTTAAAGAATAGGAAACTTAACAATGTAAAAGTCATTTGTTATGATAATATTACAGTAGATGTTGCAAAAGAAAATAATGCAACATTTCTAGTGAGAGGTGTAAGAAATGGTATGGATTATGAATATGAGGAAAATATGGCATCTATAAATGAAGAAGTAGCTGGCATAGATACAATCTATATAAGAGCTGGGAAATTAGGAAATATAAGTTCTAGTATGGTAATGGAATTATTTGAAAACGGAAAAGATGTTTCTAAATATTTGCCAGAAGAGGTAAGAGATATTATAAAAAATAGAAAGGATTAAAATTATGGATAAAATGATAAATATAATTGCATCTTCTTGTGTAATAAATAATAACAAAATATTAATGGTTCAAGAAAATAAAGTTGAAATTCAAGGATTGTGGGATTTACCAGGAGGAAAAGTAAAAACAGGAGAAGATATTAAACAAGCAGTAATAAGAGAAACTTTTGAAGAAACAGGATATAATATAGATTTAGATAGCATTTTACTAATTCAAAATTATGTAACAAAAAAAGGCGTATTATTAATTATATATTTTAATGCAGCATTATCTGATTCTAAGCAAGAAGAATTTAGAAAAGATGAAATAAGTAATGTAAAATGGGTTACTTTAGAAGAAATTTCAAATATACCTAAAGACAATATTAGAGGTGGAGATGGTATTGATAAAATATTATATAATATTAAAAATGGAATAAAATATCCACTAGATATATTAGATATTCATAATTACATTAGTTAGATATTAAAAAAGATAAAGAACTAATTTTCTTTATCTTCAATTTTTTGTTTTATTGTAAATTGTATCTATAATATAGTTTAAAGTTTTTGTAGAATAATCGTTATTGAAAATATAATCAAACTGAAGCTTAGAATAATCTAAAGTATTTCGTTCTCTTTTTTCTAGATATTCTTTAGATATCTTATCTCTTTTTAGAATTCTTTCTTTTCTTTTTGTCTCATCTGAAATAATTAATATTTTAATATCACACATATCAAAATATTTAACCATAGGAAGCAAGGCCCAGTCAAAAATATAATAATTGTCATTTTTAGAAAGGATATTATCTAATTTATTTTGCATATAACCCCAAGTAAGGTTTGTAAGAACTTCCATTTTATCTTTATTAGAAAAAACAATATTGCCCAATTTTTTTCTATCTATATTTTTATTGTTATCTAAAATATCCTCTCCGAATTCTTCACAAAGTTTTTTTGCTATAGAAGAATTAGATGTTGCTTCATGACCTATTTTATCTATATCTATATAAATACAGTTTAACTTTTGGGATAGAAATTTACCTATTGTAGATTTACCACTTCCTGTTTTGCCAGTAATACCTATTAATTTCATTTTAAGACCTCCTTAAATACAAGAAAATTATAACACATAATTATTACAAATAAAATGTATATCTAAAAAATGTTATAATGAATGTGATAAAATTTATATTTCATGCAACAAAAAGTAGACTTAAATAAATCTAATAAGTATCAAATATGTACATATAGATAAATGTGGAGGAAATAAAAGTGGAAGAACTTGTAAAAAGAGCAAAAAACAAAGATGAAAAAGCATTTGATGAACTTATTTTGTCGGTAGAAAAAGAAATGTATTTAATAGCAAAAACGAGATTATACAATGATGATGATATAGCAGATAGCATACAAGAAACAATATATCTTTGCTATAAAAACATACATAAATTAAAAGATAATAAATTATTTAAAACATGGTTAATAAAAATACTAATAAATGAATGTAATAAGATATATAAAAAAAGACGTAAATATAATATTTCTTTTGAAGACAAAGAATTTGAAAAATATATAAAAGTAGAAGAAAATTATGAAAATATAGATTTTGATATATTAATAAGAAATTTAGATACAGAAGAAAAAACTATATTAACACTATATTATTGTTCTGGATATACAACAAAAGAAATAAGTAAAATTCTAAAGAAAAATGAAAACACAATAAGAAGTAAAATGGCTAGAAGTAAAGAAAAATTAAGAAAACAATATGGAGGAAAAAATAATGGATAATATTGAGAATTTACTAGAAAAAGCAAGCAAAAAAGAAATAAATATCCCTCCAAAGATAGAATATAAAATACAATATGCATTAAAACATAAACATAAAAGCAATTTGGGATATAATATAAGAAAATTAATTACAGTAATGGCTTCGTTAATAATAGTATTTGTGGGTGGAATGTCTGCTTATGCAGCTTTTGGAGGAACAATAGCGGGAAAACCTGTAATGGAATGGATAGGTATTAAATTTTCAGATGAATATAATAATTATAAAGAAAATGTAACTGAGCAAGAAGTCACATATAATGAAACTAAAGTAGATTTGGTATCAACAGTATGTGATGATGCTTTTACAGTATTAGAATTTGATGTAAAACTAAGCAAAGAAGATAAAGAATATTTAAGATTAGGAGAAAGCATTATAACTGAAGAAGACTTAGAAGAGGCAAAACAAAGAGATGAAAATACAAATAGTAATATAATGCAAGGACGAAATTATGAATTTTTATCATCAGCAAAAGATACTTTAAATACAGTACAATTAATATTCTTTGGAAGAGAAGTAGATCAGAATGGTAAAAAAATATATAATAGTGAAGGTACATATAATATAATAATAGATGGTGAAAAAATCTGGACAAGAACTCTACAAACAGTAACTAAAATTTCAGACTACGAATATAAAGTATATCAATTATTTTTACTAAAAGATGATGAGTTAAAAGGAAAGGAAAATTTTAAAATATCATTAAACAATATTGTGCTAGGAAATACTGGAGAAAGAAAGAAAACAGAAAATGGGATGCAAATAGTAAATACTCCTAACAATGCTAGATATATAAATATAGGTGGTAACTTTGAAGTTAATGTATCAAAAGAGAAAACACTTCAAAATACTAAAGTAATAAGACCAGAAAATGCAGAAGTAAATTATAAAAACATGACTAAGAAAGTAGAAGAAGTTAGTATAACACCGCTTCAAATAGTAGCCAAGGTAACAACAAAAATAGATAATGTAAGTTTAAATAGTTTAGCTAGCGTTCAAAATAAAAATCATATAGGTATAATAGATTTTAAAGTTTATGATAGTAATAATAACGAACTTACATCTAGTAGTTTCGAAACAAAAAGAACAATTACATATGAAAATGGAAAAACAGAAGAATGGGCTCCAGGTGATATAGGAACATATATAGACTTTAAAAATGCTACAATGTATTTAACAGAATATATAATTATTGAAAAGAAAGATAATATGAGTGGGATAAAAATAATACCATCTGAGAGAAATGATATAGCAGATGGATCAAATATACTAGGAGAAATGGATATTAATTTTGAGTGAAAGTAAAAACTATATGTGTAAAAAATTATAGACAGTAAAAAAGTCTATAATTTTTTCTTTTGTTACAAATATGTAAGCTAAATGTAAGTAAAATCTATGGAAATGAAAGATATAAGTGTTTATAATATAATTAACAAATTTGGAAAGGAGAAAAAACATGGGAAAGGTTTTAGAAGTTAAAAACATTGAAAAATACTATGGAAATAAATCAAACTTAACAAAAGCAATTGATAATATTAGCTTTGATGTAGAAGAAGGGGAGTTTGTAGGAATAATGGGAGCAAGTGGCTCTGGAAAAACAACATTATTAAATTGTATTTCTACAATAGATAGAGTAACAGCAGGTAAGATAATAATAAATGGAGAAGATATAACAACCTTAAGAGGAAACAACTTAAATAAATTTAGAAGGGAAGAACTAGGTTTTATTTTCCAAGACTTTAATTTATTAGATACTTTAACTTGCTATGAAAATATTGCATTAGCATTAACAATACAAAGAGTTTCACCAAAAGAAATTGATAATAGGGTAAACGAAATAGCAGAAAAATTGGAAATAAGAGATATTCTAAAAAAATATCCATATCAAATATCAGGAGGGCAAAAACAAAGAGTAGCATCATCAAGAGCAATAATAACAAATCCAAAATTAGTTTTAGCAGATGAGCCAACAGGAGCCTTAGATTCTAAATCAGCAAGACAATTACTTGAAACATTTGAAACATTAAATACAAACTTAAATGCAACAATATTAATGGTTACGCATGATGCATTTACTGCTAGCTATGCAAAAAGAATATTGTTTATAAAAGATGGAAAAATCTTTAATGAACTAATAAAAGGAAATGACACAAGAAAACAATTCTTTGAAAAAATAATAGAAGTACAAACACTTCTTGGAGGTGAACTTGGAGATGTTATTTAAATTAGCTTTTAGAAATATGAAAAAAAGTATAAAAGACTTTGCAATATACTTTCTAACATTAGTATTAGGAGTTGCAATATTTTATATGTTTAATTCTTTAGATAGTCAAGAAGCTATGATGCAAGTATCTAATTCTACTAGAGATTTAATAGAACTTATGATTCAAATGATGGGAATGGTATCAGTATTTGTAGCTGTAATATTAGGGCTATTAATTGTGTATGCAAATAATTTCCTAATAAATAGAAGAAAAAAAGAATTTGGAATATATATGACATTAGGAATGCGGAAGAGGTCAAATCTCTAAAATAATATTACTAGAAACAGTATTTGTTGGAATAATATCATTGGTAATTGGATTAGTAGTAGGAATATTTGGCTCACAATTTATGTCAATACTTGTTGGTAAACTATTTGAAGCAGATATGAGCAAATTCACATTTGTATTTTCAAAAGATGCATGTATAAAAACTTGTATATATTTTGCAGTAATGTTTATAGCAGTAATGATATTTAATACAATAACAGTATCAAAATATAAATTAATAAACTTACTTACAGCTACGAAAAAGAATGAAGAAGTAAAAATAAAAAATCCTATAGTTTGTGTAATAATATTCTTAATAGCAGTAGCAATGCTTGTTTATTGTTATTATGAAGTAACAGTAGATGCAAATAATATGATTATGGAAGAAAGAGTATTACCAGTAATATTACTTGGAATAGTATCAACAGTACTCGTATTTTGGTCATTATCAGGATTTATATTAAAATTAGTACAATCAAGAAAGAAAATATATCTAAAAGATGTAAATATGTTTGTACTAAGACAATTAAATAATAAAATAAACACAACAGTAGTAAGTATGTCTCTTATATGTTTAATGTTATTTATGACAATATCCGTTCTTTCATCATCATTATCATTAAATAGCACAATGAGAAAAGATATGGAAGAAATGACACCAGTAGATATTAACCTCTATAAAACAGCAAACTTGCCAGAAAGCTATCAAAATCCTTACACAGGAAAAACAGAATATTATACGGAAGAACAAAGAGAAGACTCTAAAAAAAGCATGGAACAAACATTAATAGAAAATGGATTTGATATGAATAACTTTAAAGATACAGTAGAAATACCAATATATGCGAGCTCTGAATTAACAATGGGAGACTTATTAAAAGGAATAGAAGAAATAGTAAAAACTGAGTTTCCACAACTAAGGTATGATTCACCAGAAGAAATAATAAAAGTATCAGACTACAATAAAATAGCAAAGTTATATGGTGAAGATGAGTATACATTAGATGACAATCAATTTATAGTACTTTGTGATTTTGATAGTATGAAAACTTTAAGAGATGAGGCATTAAAAGAAAATGATACAATAACTTTAAAAGGAAAAGAATATAAGGCAAAATATGATGAATGTCAAAAAGGATTTATAAATATGTCATCAAGTCATATAAATACAGGAATAATATTAGTGCCAGATAGTGTTGAATTTACAGATTCAGAAAAAGAAAGAACATTTTTAGCAGCAAACTATAATGCAAAAACAGAAGAAGAAAAAGAAAATATAGAAAAACTATTTACAGATGCAAATAATTCTGAACTTTATAAAAACATAATTGCAAAAGGCTTAGATTTTGATGGTATGACAAAAATATCAATAATAGAATCAAGTGTTGGAGTTGCAACAATGGTAGTATTTATTGCAATATATTTAGGAATAATATTCTTAATTGCAAGCTCAGCAATCCTAGCATTAAAACAATTAACAGAAAGTTCAGATAATAAAGAAAGATATATGATACTTAGAAAATTAGGAGTAGATGAAAAAATAATAAATAGGGCATTATTTAAGCAAATAGGACTATTTTTTATATTCCCACTTATACTTGCAATAATACATTCAATTTTTGGAATACAATTTGTAATGACACTTATGTCAGTCTTAGCAAGTAGTAAAGAACTATTACCATCAATAATTGCAACAGTGGTAGTTATGGGAGTAATTTATGGATTATATTTCTTAGCAACATATATGGGAAGTAAGAACATAATTAAAGAGGAATAATGTCGCGTTGGGGACGTTTCCTATGAGTACAAAATGTCGCAAAAGGAAACGTCCCAGATGCGACATTTTGTCGCATTTGGGACATATCTTCTAATATTAAGACTTTTTTAATTGTTTTATTTATGTTTTTATGGTATAATACTCTAGAAACGGAGGAAAAATACTATGAGATGTCCAAGGTGTGGAAGTGAAAATATATCCAGTATAATTGATACAAAAACTCATACAAAAGGTTTTGATGGCGGAGATGCTTGCTGTCGGATATTTACTTTTTGGTTGGCCAGGAATTCTTTGTGGTTTATGTAATACAGGAGATACTACAACAAGGACTAAAACAACTAATATATGTAATGATTGTGGTAATAGATTCTAATGAAAAAGAGTACTAAAATTAAAACTTGGGCATTTTTTATGAGGTTAGGAGATAGATGTGGATGTCATCAAAGAGAAGATAGAAGCTTTTTTATAAAAGGATGGCAATTTCCAGTATGTAGTAGATGTACAGGAATACTCACAGGACAAGTTATAGGTATTCTTCTATATATTTTTAAAGTTACAATTCCATTTTATATAGATTTTCTATTTCTTGCAATAATGTTTTTAGACTGGTTTATACAGTATAAAAAAATAAAAGAATCTACAAATATTCGTAGATTTATAACAGGTAATTTAGCAGGAATAGCACAGGTTAGTATTATAATAAAGATAATTTTCTGGATAATTGAAACTTTTTAAGGAGGGGAAGTTTTTTGGAAGAAAGTTTAGCACTTGTTAAGTACGAGAAATTATCCACAAAAGAAAAATTAGTTATGTATTTTTTAATATATTCATTTTTAGGATGGGTTTTAGAATCTTTTTATGCTGTTCTAGTATTAGGACATTTTGTAAAAAGAGGTTTTCTATTTGGACCACTTTGTCCTATTTATGGGTTTGGAGCTGTTATATTTATACTTATTTTTGATGGCTTAAAAGGGCATAATATAAAGAAGTTTTTAATATCAATGATAGTGTTTTCAATATTTGAATTTGCCGCTTCTTGGATATTAGAGATGGTATTTCACTTAAGATGGTGGGATTATTCTGATGCAATGTTTAATATTCAAGGACGTATTTGCTTAAGCTTTTCTATTGTTTGGGGATTTGCAGGAGTGATATTTTCTAACTTTCTACATCCATTTATAGAAAGAAAGACAGAAAAATTATTACAAAAAATTTCATTCCCAGCACAAAGAGCAACAATATATGCTTTAGCATCAGTACTAATGCTTGATTTTGTTTTATCTAGCATTAAATATATAAAATTTTAAAGAGTAGCTATTTAGCTACTCTTAAGTTGTACTTGTTGTATTACCTGAATTTGTTACATTCTTTGTGCTTTCTACATTGCTTTTAGATGTTTCGTTAGATGTAGTATTTCCAGAAGTTTCGTTGGTATTATTAGTTTCATCTTCTGCTGGAGCTAATGTGCTGACATCTAATTTTCCTAATGTATAATTTAAAATATCTAAACTAATGCTTGCAATAACTTTATCTGAATCTGTAATATTTTTAGTAAATATACCAACTAAATAAGTTTTTTCTCCATATACAATTCCATAATCATGAACATATCCACCATAACTTCCATATTTATGTGCAACATCATAATCAGTTATATATTCTTTTAAATACATTCCCATAGAAGATTTTTTCATATCTTCTATTAATTTTTGATAAGAGTCTTGATGTTCATATAAATAATTAATAACATCATAACCATATGCAGCAGAAGTGATATTGTCACTATAAAAAGCTTCTGGTACAACTTCATCTGTATATTTTGTTATATCTTTTCTTGCATTTGAATATCCTAAATTTTTAATTAAGATATTTACAGCTGTATTATCACTATTTACAATCATTTGCTCTAATAAGAAATCAAGTGGTACATAATCTCCTACTGAATATAGAGAAGCAGTACTACCTCCACCAGATTCATAACAACCTTGGGCATATAAAATCTTAGAATTAAGTGATAAATCACCTGCGTTTATTTCATCATAATAATACATTGCAATTGGGACTTTTATAGTACTTGCAGCTGTGAAGTATGCATCTTCATTATAAAAATAATATTTTTTATCATCTATATTATAATAGAAAAATGCAAAATTATTTTTATTAAAACCATATTTTGTTATTTTAGATTCAATTAAAAGTTTTAAATTTTCATCTTCCATAGGTTCTATCTCATTTGGAGGTTCTAGTTCTGGCTCTGGCTGAGTTGTAACTTCAGTTGTAACCTCAGTTGTAGCTTCAGTCATAGCAGTATTTTCGGTTGTATTTACTTGAGCAATGCTTTCTGCGTTACTATTAGGATTTAAATTATTAAAGACAATACTAAGCAAAATTACTGAAAGTAAAACAAATAAAAGTGATCTTTTAAATTTTGGTTTCGCATAAGAACCAGTTTTTGCGTGTTTTCCTTTACTCAAATAAGGTCCTCTCCATTCCTAAAAATTTCAAATTTATCTTCCTGTATATTTTTTATTATAACAAAAAATAATAAAAAAAGTCTACAAAATTGAAATATTTTAAAAATAATTATATAATAGAAAGCGAAGGTGGTAAAAAATGACAGAAAAGGAAAAAAGAGATATAGGTGAGCTTTATGATGCAAATTATGATAAAGCTTTAGAACAAGAAAGAATAAAAGCTAAAGATTTATGCTTTAAATATAATAATTTAGAGCCAAGTAAACAAGAAGAAAGGAAAAGTCTTATTAAAGAAATATTGGGGGAAACAAAAGAAAATTTATTAATAGAATCTAATTTCTATTGTGATTATGGATATAATATTTCTGTTGGTGAAAACTTTTATATGAATCATAATGGAGTTATATTAGATGGGGCAAAAGTTGAATTTGGAGATAATGTTTTTATTGGACCTAACTGTGGTTTTTATACAGCAGGACATCCAATAGACTACAAGCAAAGAAATGAAGGCTTAGAATATGCTAAACCTATTAAAGTAGGAAATAACGTATGGTTTGGTGGAAATGTAGTTGTACTTCCAGGAGTTACTATTGGTAACAATGTAGTAATAGGAGCAGGAAGTGTTGTAACTAAAGATATTCCATCAAATGTGATAGCGTATGGAAATCCTTGTAGAGTAGTAAAAGATATAAAAAATAATTAATAAAAATATAAAAAATAGCCATACTATATAAAAAGATAAAGGAGGCTATTTTATGGATAAAGGTCAAAAAATTAATTGTACAGTAACAAGCTGTAAATATAATGATAAAAGCCACAATGAATGTGAATTACAACAAATAAATGTTACACCAGTAGGAAATTGTAATACAAAGCAAGCAGATGAATCAATGTGTGAAAGTTACGAAAATAAGGAGCAACATTAAAAGATTAAGGAAGTAAGGAACTTAAAATATTCTTACTTCTTTTTTTCTTGCAATAGAGAAATTTGTATGATATAAGCTAAATTAGAAAATATAAAAAATTAGGAGAAAGAGATGAAATATAATATTGATAAAAGTTTTAATAAGTTAAAAATAGTAAAAATACCATTTGGTAAATTAATATTATATATGTCTAGGATACCACAAGATATAATGTTAAAATTAGTATCTGTTCCAAAAGATATAGAAGTTAGAAAATATAAAATAGAAAATAATTTAAAAGTACAAATATTTAGCCCAAAAGGTAAAAAAGATTTACCATGTTTATTATATTTTCACGGCGGTGGGTTTGGGTTTAAAGCAGCTCCATATCATAAAAAATTAGCATGTATTTATGCTAAAAAGGCTAATATTAATGTTGTATTACCTGATTATAGGTTAACACCCAAATATCCATATCCTTATGCTAAAGAAGATGCAATAAATACTTATAATTGGATATGTGAGAATTATAAAAGTTTAAATATTAATAAAGAAAAGATAGCAGTTGGAGGAGATAGCGCTGGAGCCGTACTTGCAACTTATATTTGTGATTTAGAAAATAGTAACATATGTTGTCAGATGCTAATTTATCCAGTAACAGATGTAAAAATGAAATCCGCTTTTATGGAAAAATTTACTGATACTCCAATGTGGAATAGTAAAAATAATGGGAAAATGTGGGAACTATATTTAAAGGGAACAGATGAAAAACAAAAAATAGAAGCTTCACCAATGCAAGCAAGTTTACCAAAAAGAATACCTAATACATATATAGAAGTTGCAGAATATGATCCACTACATGATGATGGGATAATGTATTATAACAGACTATCTAATAATGGAGTAAAAGTAGAATTAAATGAAACCTCTGGAACAGTACATGGCTATGATATGATATTAAATAGTAAGATAACAAAAAATAGCATTGAAAGAAGAATAAAATTTTTAAAAGAAAATATGTAAAACTATTGACTTGGAGTAAACACTAGATGCTAATATATAAAAGAACGGGAAGGGGAGTAAGAATGGAGTGATATTATGGGGTCGAAAAGCAAAAAACTTAAAGTAATAGTTCCTATAATTGTTATTGTATTACTAATTACCCTTATTTTAGTATATTTCTTTATTTATAATAATAATGAAGATACAAATGAAGTAGTAAGTGAGAATATTTCAAGTGAAAACATTAATACTAATGAAAATAATACATTAATTGCAGAAGTAGAAGAACCTAAAGAAAATATTCCTTGGGAGTGGCAACATGATACATTAGAAAATCATAACATAAATAGTAGTGTAATAGAAAGCGTTCATCAAACTCTTGACCAATATCCAATAAATGCAGAAGTTATTGTAAGAAATGGTGTTATTGTAGATGAATATTATAAAGATGGTTATAACCAAAACAGAATATTTACTTTACAATCAACTTCAAAAAGTGTTACATCTGCAATATTTGGAATAGCTATGGAACAAGGCTATATTGAAAGTGTAGACACACCAATATCTACATATTTCCCTCAGATTTTAAATGATGGAAGTGAGTATAAAAGCCAAATTACAGTTAGGAATTTATTAACACATACAACTGGATTAGATTCTAGTGATACTACTAACTGGAATGATTGGCGTGTATCTAGCAATTGGGTAGATTATGTATTAAATAGACCAGCTGTAGCAAGACCTGGTACAACATTTAATTACTTTACAGGAAATACTCATTTGTTATCTGCAATAATTGAGCAAACAACTGGTAAAACAACTTATGAATTCGGGAAAGAAAATTTATTTGATAAACTTGATATGGATAGTGTAGAATGTTCTACTGACCGTCAAGGTATTTCGGATGGTGGAAATGGCTTTGCAATGAATGCATATGATATGGCAAAAATAGGACAGTTATATCTAAATAATGGGGTTTGGGAAGGAGAACAAATAATTTCAGAACAATGGATTAAAGATTCGACAACTGTTCAATTTGAAAGATCTTCTGGATCAGCAGATTATGGATATCAGTGGTGGGTGCGTACATTTGGTAATAATAATTATCATGCATATTTTGCACAAGGACATTATGGGCAATATATTTTTGTAGTACCAGAAATAGAATTAGTAGTAGTTATGACAAGTCATTATGAAGGAAGCACAAGTATCTATTGGCAACTTATGAATGATATTGTAAATGCTTGTAGTTAATAATAAATAAAAACAAGGTATTTTAAAAAGTATCTTGTTTTATTTTTTTATTTTCAAAAAATCAAAAAAATTTTAAAAATTTTAAAAAAATTTGTGCTTTTTTAGACTTTTTAAAACATAGAATTTAAAGCATATTACAAAGCTTCTTTTACATAAATAATAAAACTCAGATGTAGCTTGCATCTACTGCTAGAGTAAGGATTGACGAGATATGAATGCAAGAAAATATTTTATCAAAAATGTTGCAATTGCAACTTGTATGTTATAAAAATTATCTGTATTATAATGCCATAAATAATTTACGAGGGGGTAACAAAAGAAATGAAAGTAGTAAAAAGAGATGACAGTATTGTAGACTTTGATAGGCAAAAAATAAAAGCTGCAATAGCAAAAGCAAATGAAGAAGTAAAAGGGAGAGAAAAAGTTTCAAAAGAACAAATTAAGGAGATTATTGATTATATAGAAGGACTGAACAAAAAAAGAATATTGGTAGAAGATATTCAAGATATTATAGAAGAAAAATTAATGGAACTTGATAAATATAAATTAGCAAAAACTTATATTACATATAGATATAAAAGGGAATTAGTAAGAAAATCAAATACAACAGACCAAACAATTAAAGAATTAATTGAAGGTGAAAATGAGTATTGGAATAATGAGAATTCTAATAAAAATGCAGAAGTAGTAACAACACAAAGAGATTATTTAGCAGGAATAACAAGTACAGATATAACAAGAAGATTTTTACTTCCAGAAGATATAGTA